>NZ_RZOI01000145.1:0-10330 GCF_004022645.1 Mesorhizobium sp. M4A.F.Ca.ET.020.02.1.1
CTTCATGCGCGATCATGACTGGATCCGGCAGGCACTGATGTTCGAACCGCGTGGACACGACATCATGTCGGGCGCGATCATCTACCCGGCATATCGCGAGGACTGCGATTTCGCCGTCATCTTCATCGAGGTCAGCGGCTGCCTGCCGATGTGCGGCGCCGGCACGATCGGACTGGTGACGGCGGCAATCGAGGAAGGCCTGGTGACGCCCCGGGTCCCGGACAGGCTTTCCATCGAGACGCCCGCGGGACGGGTTGACATCCGGTACGAAAAGCCGGGCGAATTCGTTGACTCCGTCCTTATGTTCAACGTCGCCAGTTACCTGCATGCCGCGGATGTCGCCGTCGATGTCCCTGGCCTCGGCCGGCTCGTCGTCGACATCGCCTATGGCGGCAACTTCTACGCTGTCGTTGAGCCGCAAGAGTCGTGGCGGGGCATCGACGGCCTGTCGGCCAGCGACATCGTGGGTCTCAGCCGCAGTCTTCGCGAGGCCCTCGAACCAGTCTGCGATCCGGTTCATCCCGACGATGAAAGGATCCGCGGCGTGCACCACGCCATCTGGTGCGACAAGCCGTCAACCAGAAATGCCGACGGCCGCGGCGCGGTGTTCTATGGCGACAAGGCGATCGACCGTTCGCCGGGCGGCACTGGCACCTCGGCACGCATGGCGCAACTCCATGGCAAGGGCCGGCTGAAGGTCGGTGACATTTTCCGCCAGGAAAGCCTGATCGGCACGGTGTTCGAAGGCCGCGTCGAGGCGGAGACCGACATCGGTCCTTTCAAGGGGATCACGCCAAGCGTCGGCGGCTGGGCCCGCATCATCGGTCACAACACGATATTCGTCGATGACCGCGATCCCCTGGCCCATGGATTCCAGATTGCGTAGAGGCCGCTCGCTTCAGCCTGAGGTCGTCATGTCGTTCATGGAGCATCAGTGCGACTATTCCGCCGGCATCATGGCCACAATTTTGCCGGTAGGATAGCAGCGCGGGCGACGAGCCTCGAAGCCGCAAGTGGCCGAAGCGAAGGAAACGATCGATGAAATCCGCAAGCGGAATTGCCGAGATGAACCGACTGAAAATCGGTTTTGTGCTCGCGCGTTCGTTCACCCTTTCAGCCTTCGCCTTGTTCGTCGATACGCTGCGTCTGGCCAGCGACGAGGCGGACCGGTCGGGCCGCATCTTTGCCGATTGGCAGGTTCTGGCCAGCACTCGGCATCTGATCACCTCCAGCTGCGGCGTGCAGGTCGCGCCGACATCGGATCTTGTGGACCCCAGTCTGTTCGACTATATCGTCGTCGTCGGCGGGCTGTTGAACACCGAGTTCCCGGTCGACGACGAGACGGTCCGCTATCTCAAGAAGGCAGCCGCCAGCAAAGTGCCATTGATCGGCGTCTGCACGGGGACCTTCGTGCTTGCGGACGCCGGCCTGATGAAGTTCCATCGGACCTGCGTCAGCTGGCTGCACTACCAGGCATTCCGTCAGCGCTTCCCGGATCACGAAGTCAGGTCGGACCGCATCTTCAACCTCGATCGGACGAGGGGATCGTGCGCCGGCGGCAGCAGTGCCGCGGACATGGCAGCATCGATCGTGAGGCGTCATATCAGCGAACGCGCCGAAAGAAATGCGCTCGAGGTCCTGCAGATCGACAAGGCGCGCCCGGCCTTGCACATCCAGCCGCGCCGACCGCTCTCGATCGAATGCAACGATCCGCGGCTTCAGGCGGCGCTGATTGCGATGGAAAACCATATCGAGAATACAATCTCGATATCCGAGATCGCGGCATCGGTTGGATTGTCGCGAAGGCAGCTGGAACGCTTGTTCATGGAGAAGACGAAAACCTCCCCGGCGCTCGTCTACAAGAAGGTGCGCCTCGAGCGGGCAAAGCAGCTTCTACTCGAGACCAGCGTGCCGATGCTCGACATCGCCATCGAAGTCGGCTTCGAGAACGCGTCGCATTTCTCCAGGGTTTTCCGGGAGACATTTGGAATGCCGCCGAGCAAACTGCGATCGGCGGTTGCCGGCGGCACGAGCCTTGTCGATAGATAGACTCAATACCACCAGGCGCAGCAGTGCGGCGATTGACAGGCTTCAGGTCACATATTGCTGCACGGTCGGATCGGCGGTCGTGGCCTGAACGGAAGAGGCTGGCGCCGGAGAGGAATGTCGGCGAGCGATGACCGGATGGGTTTGACGGCAGCAGTGGGTTGAGCGGCGGCGGCTACACGCCTAGCGAGCAGCCCCGCCGACATTGCGGCGAGCTTGGATGCAATACTCAACGACGGTTCCTCCCAGGAGAACACCAGCACATCCTAATCTAGCACACGCGCCGCCGCGCTCGCAGTTACATTTGCTAATATCCGATCAACCGGTGCGAAGTCTTCTGGCGGACTCGATCTTCTTCAGCCGTGCCTTGGCCTCGCTCACGCGCCGCTGCGCACCTCTGATCCTGCAGCACAGGGCCAAATTGACAGCGACGTTGCCGTCCCCCTCCAGCAGTTTTTCAGCCCGTTCCAGGGCCAGTTCCGCTCGGCCGGCACGCTGCCGCGCCTTGTCCATTTCGAAGCTGTAAATTTCAACCATCTTTCCGCTCGCGTTGCGGTCCCTTCAAGATCGAAACCAGTGCCGATTGGATTGGTTCCGACACGGCGCGCAACAGCCTGTCACAATGCGGGGGCGCGGTTTGGCAGGGATCGTCTGGCTGGTCAATGGGAGATGCAGCGGCATCGCGGCGGGGAGTTCTAGCTTCCCCGCTCCTGTGCCGCTATTTCCCGAATCCAGCCGCGCAGGCTTTCGGCAGCGGGGGAAAGCATGCGGTTGTCATTCCAGGTGAGGTAGTAGCCGCCCGGCGCCGGCAGCTCCAGATCCGTCAGCCTGACCAGCTTGCCTTCGTCGATCTGCGCCTCGACCAGGCGGTGCCAGCCAACGGCAACGCCCTGGTCGGCCTGGGCGGCCTGCAGCGCCACGAAGAACTTGCCGAAGCGCCGACCTCTGGTCGAACCGTGCGGCACGCCTGCGCGCCGCAAAACCTCGTCCCAGCCGGCCCAGTCGGGATCAACCCAATCAACATGCAGCAGCGGCAGGTCAGCCAGCGATTGCGCGGTTGCATCGCGGTGCCTGCTCGCAAAGCCAGGCCCGCAAACGGGGTAGATGGTCTCGTCGAAAAGCAGCTCGGCATTCTCGTCCGGCCACGATCCAAATCCGTAGCGAATGCGCAATTCGACTTCGGCGCGGCGGTAGTCGCGAGGATCGTCGGAGATCAGGTGGTCGACGGAAATATCCGGGTGCCGCGTCCAGAAGTCCGGCATGCGCGGGATCAGCCACATCGATGCGAGGGCATCCGAGCAGGCCAAAGTAACGTTCCTCGAACGATCGCCGCGCTTCACATTTCGGACGATGTCGGCGGCTCGCGAGAAGCCGCTGGCGAGCACGCCGTAAAGGTCCTCGCCCGCGCTTGTCAGCGCCACGCCGGTCCCCAGCCGGGTAAAGAGCGGCACTCCGAGCTCGTCCTCGATCGCTTTGATCTGCCGGCTGACGGCGCCTGGAGTGACGTTCAGTTCCGCCGCCGCCAGCTTGAACGACAGGTGCCGGGCGGACGCCTCGAAAACCGCCAAGGCGGTCAAGGACGGCAGATCGTAGTAGCGGCGAACCATCTCAAGCTCCCAACAGTTCAATGATCGCGCGGCGCGACAGCTTGAGCAAGAGAGGCCAATCTGTCCGAAAGCCGTTTTTCGAGCGATGCGATAGCCCGCGTTTCGGCAGACTATGGCCGCGATCCCAACCCTTCGCGGCGGATCATAGGAGAATCCGACGAACCAACCCGTCGCGATCCCCGACGCCTTCCAATCAGCGTCCGACGCCGCTGTCGACCGCCGCGTAACTCAACAAGGAGGTGAGACTTTTGCAGGCTTGCGCCGCTGGCGTTCGGCGGTGGTTCGGAGAATATGAGCCGAATTCTCCCTCAAAATATGGCTCGAGCGATGACGGATACTGAGAAGAAGACGGTGGTGATAACAGGCGCGGCCGGGGGCATCGGCCAAGTGCTCTCCAGGCAGTTCATTGCCAACGGCTATCGTGTGGTCGCCGGCGACGCCGACCAGGCGGGGCTGGACAAGCTCGCCGCCGAGCTCAACCGAAGTGAGCAGAAGGTCTGGAGCAAGGCCGGCGATCTTCGCGACAAGGCCTATTGCGAGGATTTGATCGAATACGCCATCCAGGCCACAGGGCGTCTGGACGTGCTCATCAACAATGCCGGCATCATCACCCGCGGGAACATCCTCGAGACGACCGACGACGACTGGGAGCGGACGTTCGACATCAATCTGAAGTCGATCTTCTACACCTGCCGGCGCGCCATTCGTCATATGAAGGGTCATGGCGGCGGCGCGATCGTGAACATCGCATCCTGCTGGGGACTTTATCCCGGGCCCGGCCACGCGGCCTACTGCACCAGCAAAGCGGCCGTGGCGGCGTTCTCCAAATGTCTTGGCCGCGATCATGCCGGCGATGGGATACGGGTCAATGCGGTGTGCCCGAACGAGGTCAACACGCCGATGCTGCGCACCGGCTTCGCCAAGCGCGGTTTCAATCCCGACACCGCCATAGCGGAGCTCAACAGCACGGTGCCGCTCGGCCGGATCGCCGAGCCGGAAGACATAGCCGAGGTGGTCTACTTTCTGAGTTCCGACGCCGCCCGCTACATTGCCGGCACGACGGTCGAAGTGAACGGCGCAAAGCCGGTCTATTGAGGACACCATGGCTGACAGACTGGCAGGCAAGATCGCAATCATCACCGGCGGCGGGCGCGGTATCGGCGCCGGCATCACCCAGCGCTTTGTGGAGGCGGGCGCAAAAGTCGCCATTGTCCAGAGGAACTCGCCGCCTGAGACGATGCTCAACGAGGGTGTCATCTACGTGAAGGCGGATCTCTCCAATTCCCGGGACATTGCTGCTGCCGTCGAGACCGTCGTCGAACGGTTTGGTGGCTTGGATATCCTCGTCAACAACGCCGGCATCATGTTCGAGAAGACGGTCGACGAGATGACCGAGGCCGACTGGGACCAGATGATGGACATCAACCTGAAGGCCCCGTTTCTGCTGACAAAGGCGGCAATGCCGCACCTTCGGAAGCGGCCCTGCGCAAGCATCGTCAACATCGGCTCGATCGAAGGGCTGGCGTCCAATCCCGGGCATCCAGCCTATTCAGCCTCGAAAGCGGGCATTCACGGCTTCACGGCGGCGGTCGCCGTTGACCATGGGCACGAGGGCATCCGCTGCAACGCCATCGCGCCAGGCTGGATCAATTCCGACCTTAGCGAAGCCTACATTGACAGCATGGCCGACAGGGATCGCGTCCGTAGGGAGCTGCTTGTCATGCATCCGGTCGGGCGTCTCGGCCAGCCGACCGACGTCGGAAACCTCGCAGTCTGGCTGGCCTCGGACGAAAGCGCCTTCGTCACCGGCCAAGTCTACGTCATCGATGGTGGGCGCACAAAGAAGCTGCCGCTGCCGGTCTCTTGAGGCTGAGAACCCGGCAATCCGTACCGGCTTTGCGCGCAACTCGCCCCTGGATCAGGGACGAGCCCGACCAAGCAGAAGGGTGAATTCCGATGGTGTTGCCAGCGGCCGCGGCTTAGCGGCGGGAGGTCGGAGACTCGGCCTTTCCGCGCTTTAGTCAACAGGCGCGTGAGACTTTTGCAGTAGGTGAAATCCGCTGCTTCCGGCAATAGTTCCGGCCGGCTCACAAGGGCCGCACAATTTCTCTTGGAGGCCGCGTCATGACTGCTCAACTGCAAGTTTCTCGTAGGGGAGGGCGGGAAGCGCGGCGGACCATCCGCACGGCACCGAAGATCGACATGCTGCCGACGCTGAAGCGCGGCCTGCCGGTGCTGGAGCCTATGGATGCCGAGCAGGTCGAGCGCATTCACCAGGCTTCACTCGCGATCCTCGAAGACGTCGGCGTTGTGTTTCGCGACCCGATCGCGATCGAGGACTGGAAGAGGGCCGGAGCCGACGTGCGCGCGGATGACAGGGTCCATCTTGATCGCGGCCTGGTCATGGAGCTCATCAAGACCATTCCTTCCAGGATCGAATACTTCGCCCGCGACCCGGCGAAGAATGTCGAGCTCGGCGGGCCGAAGTCGATCTTCGTGCCGATGACCGGCGCGCCCTTCATGCGCGACCTCGATGATGTCAGGCGCGGCCCGACGATCGCCGACCTCGGCACCTTCCACAAGCTCGCGCACATGATGCCGGCGCTGCATTCGTCGGCGCACCACATCGTTGAGCCGATGGACCTTGTCGTCGCGCATCGGCACCTGCACATCACCTATTCGTCGATGAAGCATTCCGACAAGATCTTCATGGGCATGACCACCTCGCCCAAGAACGCCGAGGATGTGCTCGACATGTGCGAGATCCTCTTCGGCGAGGGTTTTCTCGAGACGCACGCCGTCACGACAGGCAATTGCAACGGCAATTCGCCGCTGGTCTGGGACCAGGTCATGCTCGGCGCCATGCGCGCCTTCTGCCGGCGCAACCAGCCGGTGCTGTGCTCGCCCTTCGTTCTCGGCGGCGCCAACACGCCGGCCTCCACCGCTGCGGCGGTAGCGCAGCTCAACGCCGAGGCACTTTCCGCGCTGGCTTACACACAGGTGATACGCAAGGGCTGTCCGGCAATCTACGGGCACTACCTTTCGACGGTGTCGATGCAGTCGGGCGCGCCGATGGCAGGCACGCCGGAAATCTCGCTCATGAACTTCATGATCGGCCAGATGGCTCGCCGCTACAACGTGCCCTGGCGCACGTCCAACCTGCTCGGCGGCGCCAAGGTTTTCGATGCGCAGGCCGGCTATGAGAGCGCCATGACCATGATGGCGGTCCTGATGTCGGGCGCCAACTACATCTGGCATTCGGCGGGCTGGAACGAAGCCGGCATGCACTGCTCGATCGCGAAGTTCGTCGTCGACGCCGAGGTCTGCTCGATGGGCTATCGGATGACGCAAGGCATCCAGTGGGACGATTTAGACGAAGCCTTGGCCGCTGTCCGCGATGTCGGCCCCGGCGGCCACTATCTTGGCCATCCGCATACGCAGGCCAACTTCGAGCGGGCATTCTTCATCCCCAAGCTTTTCGACAACAATTCGATCGAGCAGTGGTACGCGGACGGCTCCAAAGACATCAAAGTGCGCGCCCTGGAACATGCCCGGCGGCTTCTGGCCGAGTATGAAGAACCCACGCTAGATGTCGCGAAGGACGAGGAGCTGCGCGCTTACATAGACCGGCGATCGCGCGAGATTCCCGCGGTCGATGCATTGAACGAGGAATATTGAGGGTGAAGCCCGAGCCCGGAATGTTCGGTAACCCAACCGCCATGCACGGCCTCCGATGAACGCGTCCGCGAACATAAGCGCCATGAAGTCATCCGCCACGCCGGGAACTTCGGCGATAGCCGGCAGGCCCTTCGAGCTGGTGGTTTTGGTGTTGCCCGGCTTCTCGCATCTGGCGCTTCACGCCTATATCGAACCGTTCCGCATCGCCAATACGATATCGCGCCTGCCACTGTTCCGCTGGCGGATCGCGGGCCTGAACGCTGGGCCCGTGGAGGGTGCCAACGCCCTTTCAATTGCAGTTGATGCAACAATCGATGAGCTGGGTTGCGGATCGGACGATCGCAAGCCGGATCAGCTCGCGATAATGGCGGGCGAACCGGTCGAACGGCAACTGACGCCACAACTCAACGGATTTCTGCGCACGATTGCGCGCCGCGGCGTTTCGATATCGGCGGTTGGAACGGCGACATGGGTGCTGGCGCAGACCGGTCTGCTTGCGGGAACGCGCTGCACGATCCACTGGTCCCGGCTCGCCGCATTTGCCGAAGTTTTCAACCAGCCGCGAATACGAGATTCCCTGTTCGTCAAGGATGGGCAATATTCGACTTGCGCTGGCGAGCTGGCGGCATTTGACCTCGCAGTCGACCTGATCGGGAGCCACGCAGGCGACTACATTGCTCAAGAGGTCTGCCGGCACGCGACCGTCGAAGGTCAGCGTTCGGGGTCAAACCGCCAGACCGGGCCTTCAGGTCTTGCCTTTGCCGGCGTGAGTGACAAGCTTCTGATGGCAATGCGGATCATGGAGGAGAATGTCGAATTTCCGCTCTCCATGGATGAGGTTGCGCATCGGGCCGGAGTGTCGCGGCGTCAACTGGAACGCTTGTTTGCTGCTCATATCGAGGTGCCGCCGGTGCGGCACTATCTGCGGATACGCACGGACCATGCCAAGCGCCTGATCGAAGGCACGCGCATGTCCATCATCGACATAGCCATCGCCTGCGGGTTCATGTCAGCCTCGCATTTTGCAAAGTGCTTCAGGGCCTTCAACGGGATATCGCCGCAACAGTGTCGAGCAATGGTGCCGGCCTGGGTAGGCCCCGGACTTGGATAGTTGATCGGCCAGGACCCTTGGTCGTTTTGGGGAAGGCCGTTTCGAATCCGTCAGCGCTTGACCCCGACGGGCTCATTTCCCAATCCGCCTGAATTGCTTGGGGGTCATCGAAAAGTGCTTCTTGAAACTGCTGCAGAAATGCGCAGTGTCGCTGAATCCTGTTTCATAGGCGATCTCCGTGACACTTCGCCGTCGGCTCGCCAGGAGTTCACGCGCTGCGAGTAGACGTATCCGTCGCCAGAACACGGCTGGCGCGGATTGCAGGTCTGCGAGGAAGGCGCGATTCAGGCGCGCCTTGGAAGTGTTCAGGGAATGCGCGAGTTCCTCGATCGAGCATGGCGCATCGATGCGGGTCTCCATCACCTTCACCGCCTCTACGGTCAGTCGCGATGCCGCCCCGAGTGCCTCCTCGTAAGGTTTCGTCCGCAAGGCGATGCGCGGTTCCTCGGGTTTGAAGAGAAGGTAATTGAGGGCTTTTTGCGCCCTGCCGGCATTGCTGTAGTGCGCGATCAGGAAGGCCGCGACCTCAATCGCCACGATGCTCCCCGGGCATGTAACGATATTTCCATCGATGACATAGTTTTGGTTGGTGACCGGGCTGGCATGGTGGTACCTCGCCACGAACTCGCCCAGCGTGTCAAAGTGCAAAGCGCATTCGCGATGCCTGAGAAGCCCTGCCTGTGCCAGCACAAAGCTGCCCGTGCACAGGCCGATGATGGGGATGCCGCGCCTGTCCGCTGCCTGCAGGTAATCGAATGTCGCCGCATGGATCGTTTCCATATCCCGGACCAGCCCGCCGCACACGGCCAGGCAGTCGTATGTGGCTGGATCATCCAGGTTTCCCGTCGCGGCCATCTCTAGGCCGCAGCTTGCGCGCACCGGTAGCGGCCCCGCCGCAATGAAATCCCAGGCGAAATAGACCTGCCGGCTCTGATCCTGCCGGTCAGCGGCCAATCGAAGCGCATCCACGAAGCTCGCCATCGGCGTCAGGGTGAAGCTCGGACAAAGAATGATGCCGACCTTCAGATAGGGCAGCCCGACGCGATCAGGCGTTTTCAGTGCGGGTGTCAAATCCGGGCGCCTTTCCAACGCAGAGCACGCCAGCGCAATTCTTATGAAAAACGTGTCGCAATCACAATTCGTGAATTTCGCAGACCGCTAATGTTTGACCATCCAACGAGTGAGCGCTCGCGAGCAGAGACTCCCCTGACATGACGTTGACGCCGGCTTTTTCCAAAATCCTCGAGCCGCTCCAGCTGCGCCACAAGACGCTCCGCAACCGCATCAACTTCGGCGCTCATACCGCCAACATGGCCGAAGATGGCATGCCCGGAGCGCGCCACCTGGGCTACTACCTGGAACGGGCCAGGGGAGGCGCGGCCATGATCGTGGTCGAGCCGATGCCGGTCCACCGGACGGCTCGGCTGACGCGCGGCAATTTCCGACATGATGACGATGCGGTGATCCCTGGCTTCAGGGCGATCACCGACGCCTGCAAGGCGGAAGGCGCGGTGATGATCCACCAGCTGTATCACGTCGGCCAGCACGGAGATTACGACAATTCCTATAGTCCGAATTGGTCTCCCTCGGGCCTGCCGTCTTATCACGATGGGGACGGCAGCCATCGTATGCGTGAAGCCGAGATCGAGGAGATCATCGAAAGCTTTGTTGGCGCCGCTGTCCGGGCCAAGAAATGCGGCTTCGACGGGGTGGAGTTGTTCGGCCCCTACAACTCGCTGATCGAGCAATTCTGGCTGCCATGGTCGAACCGGCGCGACGACCGCTGGGGCGGCAGGTTCGAAAACAGGATGCGGTTCTCGACCGAGATCACCTCGCGCATCCGTTCGGTGACCGGCGATGGGTTCATCATCGGCCTAGCCTCGAGCAT
>NZ_RZOI01000146.1:0-10242 GCF_004022645.1 Mesorhizobium sp. M4A.F.Ca.ET.020.02.1.1
CCGCCGCTTCATAGGCGACCGGCTTCGCGGCTTCGGTTTCCGCGACCGTGGCCGGCGAGCCGACGGGGACGCTGGGCCGGTGGCTGAGCTCGGGCGGCAGCGGATCGACCGTGGCCTGCCTGGGCGTCAGGTCAGGCTTCGAGGCTATCGCGGCGAGCTCGGAGGAAGACGCCGAACCCTTGGCGCGGCAGATGCCTGAAACCAGCGGATAGTTGAAGTTGCGCTCGTGCAGCATCTGGCTTTTCATCGCCGCTTCGCAATCGGCGATCGTCGCCCACTTGGCCGGCGTTTCGCCGATATACTCGCAAAGCTTGGCGTCGCAGTCGCAGCCGACGATGGTCATGGCGACAAGGGCGGTCTTGATCACGGTCTTGTCCTCGGATTCGTTCCCAAATGACCAGTCGCCGGGGAACAAGGCGGGATTTGGCCACGATTATGATTTGTGCGTGACGGAATGTTTCCGAGGCTCCGGCTGTGACTGAAAAGCCTCAACCGTCGTAGACGTGCTTGAGCCTGGCGCCGGCCTTGATCAGCGCCGGCAGCGCCGTATGCAGCTTGCGCACGGCGACGGTCAGGCCGGTCCGGCGTGTGTCCGGGTCGGCCGGGAGCGGATAGCGTTAGCCGATTCCGGCGCCCGTTGCAGCCATGCGTGTGGGGTGAAAGCCACGTGGGCAAGTCCATGGCCGACGAAAGACGCCCACGGTTGGACGGCAAGGCGACCGGAGACGGGAGGCCGCGAAGAAGAGAGAGCCCAAAAACAGTCGGCGCTGGGATTTCTCCCAGCGCCTCCCTGTCAGATCAGGACACGGTCGCGGCAGCAACTCCCGAAAGATGTCGCGCCAAGCCGGCCTTGATTTTGACGGTCCTGCCAGTCGCCACCCGAGGGCAGCGCCCGTTCCAGACCACGCCGGTCACCACCCTTGCGGGCTTCGCCCAGCGTGCCATCGAAGGTTTTCACCGGCCTTCATGGCAGCATCGGTCCGCCGTCGGCGTTCGCACGCTTTCCGCGGCCCCGCCGGCATCCGTCCCTCCAACAGGCAAGCCTGCTCTCGTTCCGGACCGTGCGGGCCTCAGGAAATCCGCCTTTCCGCTTTGCCTTTCGGCTGGGCGATCGGTAGCCGCCTGAGATGGGTTTAACGTACGCCGGGTAAGGGCTTTGGGGAACCGCCACCAGCCTGTGGATAGCGGGATTATCGGGGACCAAGCCAGGCGGCGCAGGATTTTTTCGGGCAGCCGACGAAAGAGGCGCGAAACGCGGCGGCGATCTGCGATGATCCGGTATTGGCGGACATTCGGCGCTTGCCCCGCAAGGCGGCGCGGGCTTCAATACCGGCAAAGGATTCCAGGCGCAAGCGCTCCTGACATTCCTAGATCCGGATGACGTTTCGTTGAATCGCCGTCCTGATCCAATTCTTTGTTGGAGCATGATCTTTCCGAAAACCGGTTCCCACTTTTTGCTACGCTGACCTATCGGTTCGGGATCATGCTCTTGGGGAGGTTGCTTGAAGGTCGGGGTGGTTCTCAATCCGATTGCCGGTGGCGGCCGGCTGAAGCGGCACTGGCCGGAGGTCAGCGCTTCGCTGAAGGAGCATTTTGGTGGCTATGAGCTGCGCGAGACGCAGGCCGAAGGCGATGCCGAAAGGCTGGCGCTCGACCTCGCCGCCAGCGGCTTCGACCTGGTCATCGCAGCGGGCGGCGATGGAACGGCCAGCGAAACGGCGGACGGGCTGCTGCAGGCATTCGACGAAACCGGCCGGGTATGCGAGCTCGGCCTCTTGCCCTGCGGCACCGGCATCGACTTTGCCCGCGGGCTCGGCCTGCCGCGCGACATCGATGCCACGCTGAAGCACATCGCCGAAGCCAAGCCGCGCAAGATCGATGCCGGGCGCATCTGTTACATCGACGATCATGGCGCGCTGGCCAGCCGCCATTTTATCAACATTGCCAGCCTTGGGCTTTCAGGGGCGACCGACCGCGCGGTCAATGCCGACAAGCGCAAGGGCAAGGTCTCTGCCAAGGCGCTGTTCTTCTGGCGCACCGTGGTGGAGTTCATGCGCTACCGCTTCCAGGACGTCAGGATCACTGTCGATGACGGCCGGCCGGTCGAAGCGCGGATGGCGCTGGTGGCGGTGGCCAACGGAAAGTTCTTCGGCGGCGGCATGATGATCGCGCCCGACGCGGAACTCGGCGACGGCGCCTTCGACATCGTAATCCTGCGTGCGGCGAGCAAGCTGAGGCTGATCTGGGACATCCGGCTGCTCTATGGCGGACGGCACCGCAACCATCCGGCGATCACCATCCTGCGCGGCAAGAAAGTGGTTGTCGAACCGCTCGGCGATGTGGAAAAGAACGGCGCGCTGGTCGACATAGATGGTGAGTCGCCGGGCCGGATACCGGCGACGTTCGAGATCCTGCCCGAAGCGCTGACGCTCAGATACTGAATCAAGACGTTGAGAAACTGATTCAGGCGGTTGCCGGCCTTGTTCTGGCGAGCCGCCCAAATCGCTGAAATCGCTTGTAAAGTTTAGCCGCCTCAGATTTCAAGCTTGGACGGGAATCCGGGCGCGCGCAGATCGGTGCCGACTGCCTCCTCGAGCAGCTTGACGATCTGCGTCGACCAGGCGCCACCGCCATAGGCTTCCTTGCCTTGCTCGAAGATCGCGTTGACGCGGGCGGCGAGATCAAGCGGCACGCCGAAATCCTTGCCCATACGAAGCGCGAAGCCGAGGTCCTTCAGCGCCAGGTCCATGGTGAAGCCAATATCGTAGGATCCGTTGAGCACCAGCTGGCTTTCGGTCTCGTGGACGAAGCTGTTGCCGGAGGAGGCGACGATGGCGTGGTAGGCCTGGGCGAGGTCCAGCCCGCCCTGCTTGGCCAGCATCAGCGCCTCGCCGGCGGCGACAAGATGGATGAAAGCCAGCATGTTGGTGATGACCTTGATCACTGCCGCCGAGCCGATCGGACCCATCAGGAAGGATTTTGCGCACATCGCCTCGATGGCCGGCCGGTGCCGCTCGTAAAGCACGGCATCACCACCGACCAAGGCCGTGATCCTGCCTGCCGCCGCCAGATGCACGCCGCCGGTGACCGGACATTCGAGCGTCTCGATGCCCCTGGCTGAGGCCAGTGCCGCGAGCCGCACAATCTCGTCGCGGCCGTTGGTCGACATCTCGATCCAGGTGCCGTCCTTCGGCAGACCTTCGAGCAATCCGCCGGGACCGGCGAGCACTGTCTCGCTGACCTTGGGCGAGGGCAGGCAGGTGACGGCATTGCCGGCGCGGGCGGCGGCCTCGGCCGGGCTGCTCGCGGCATTGGCGCCGAGCCCAACCAGACGCTCGACGGTTGCCGGGTCGCGGTCGAAGACGGTGACGGCAAAGCCGTCGCGGACCAGGCTGGCGGCGAGGTGGCCGCCAAGATGGCCAAGGCCGATGAAGGCGTAAGCGGGCCGCGCGGTCACGGCATCAACGGCGTCTGCATCATCTGCAGATGCAGTTCCTTGCCGCTGTAGGGATGCGCGTCGCAGACCGCCTCATTGAGCTCGACGCCGAGGCCGGGCTCCTTCGACGGGATGACGTTGCCATCCTGCCACTCGATCTTCTTCTTCAGCAACGTGGCGTGAAAACCGTCCCATTGCTTCAGCGATTCCAGGATCAGGAAGTTCGACAGCGTCACGGCCAACTGGATGTTGGCGGCGCCGACGATCGGCCCGCAATAACAGTGCGGCGCGACCTGGATGTGGTAGGCCTCGGCCATGGCGGCGATCTTCTTGGTTTCCAGTATGCCGCCGGAGCGGCCAAGGTCCGGCTGCAAGATGGTCGCGGCGCGGTTCTCGATGACGCGAGCGAACTCGAACTTGGTCGTCAGCCGCTCGCCGGTGGCAATCGGGATCGACGTACCGCGCGCCACCTGCGCCATCACCTCGGGCATGTCGGGCGGCACCGGCTCCTCGAACCATAGCGGGTCATAGGGCTCGATGGCGCGGGCAAGCCGCAGCGCGCCCGAAGCGGTGAATTGGCCATGTGTGCCGAACAGGATGTCCGCCCTGTTTCCGACGGCCTCGCGGATCGCCTTCACCATACGGGCAGAGAGGTCGATGTCGATTAGGCGCGGCTGGTGGCCGTCGAAGGCGGTGTAGGGGCCGGCCGGGTCGAGCTTGACGGCGTTGAAGCCCTGCTCGACATATTCGAGCGCGCAGGCGGCGGCCATCTCCGGGTCGTTGTAGACATTCTTGCCGCGCGCGTCCTCGGAATGGACGCTGCCAGTGTGCGGGTAGAGGTAGGTGTAGGAGCGCAGCGTCTCGTGCACCTGGCCGCCGAGCAATTTGTAGACCGGCTTGTCGGCTTCCTTGCCGATGATATCCCAGCAGGCCATTTCGAGCGCCGAGAAGCAGCCCATGCCGGAAACGTCCGGGCGCTGGGTGAAGCCGGAGGAATAGATGCGGCGGAAGAGATTCTCGATGTCGTGCGGGTCGCGGCCGATGAGGTAACGCTCGGCCATGTCTTCGATCATCCTTGCGGTGACGTGGCCGGAGAAGGTGGCATTGTAGGCCTCGCCATAGCCGACCACGTCGCCATCGGTGGTGAGCTTGACGAAGATGAAATACTTGCCGCCGATGCCGGGCGGCGGGTTGCCGACAACCCAGGTCTTGACGTCGGTGATCTTCATTTCTGATCCTCCAAAACCAGTTCGGCGCCTTTCCATCCGGTGAGGATCGAGGCGGCGTTGGTGTTGCCGGTGATGTTGTCGGGAAAGATCGAAGCATCGATGACGCGCAGGCCGGCAATCCCGTGCACCATGAGGCGCGGATCGACGACGGCGCGCGAGGCGTCAGGTCCCATGCGGCAGGTTGAGACCGGATGGTAGACGGTGCCCGAGCGCTTCCTGAAATCCTCAATCAAGTCGGCGTCCGACGTGATCGACGGGCCGGGCAAAACCTCCTCCTCGATGATCTCGGCCATCGCCGGCATCGCGGCGATCTTACGCACGAACTTCACCGCCGCCAGCATCTCGTCGACATCGGCGTTGGTCGAATAGGCATGCGGCGTGATCCGGGGATAGTCGCGCGGGTTCTTGGAGCGGATCATGATCTCGCCGCGGCTCGACGGGCGGCAGTTGGAAAGGCCGATCGAGAAGCCGGGCCACGGGTCGGGGGTCAGGATCGGGCGCTCACCGCTCTTCGGAATGACGGTGGAGAAGGCCTGGAAATAGAGCTGCATGTTCGGCCGCGCCAGGGTCGGGTCGGTGCGGAAGAAACCGCCGGCATTGTTCATCGACAGCGACAGCGGCCCGGACCGGAACAGGATGTACTGCATGCCGACCATGAGCTTGCCCCACCAGGGGCGCAGGATCTGGTTCAGCGTCGGCAGCCTGCCCTTGAACGTGTAGTTGATGCCGACATGGTCCTGCAGGTTCGCGCCGACATTCTCGTTGGCGTGGATGAGCGGAATGCCGAGGTCTCCGAGCAGCGCCGACGGGCCGACACCGGAGAGCTGCAGCAGCTGCGGCGAGTTGATGGAGCCGCCGGACAGGATGACCTCACGGCCAGCGTGCGCGGTCCTGGTCTCGCCGTTCTGCTGATATTCGACACCGACGGCGCGCTTGCCCTCGAACACGATTTTCGTCGCCAGCGCGTTTGTCTCGACGCGGATATTTTTTCTCCGCATCGCCGGGCGCAGGAAGGCGCGGGCGGTCGACATGCGGCGGCCGTCCTTGGTGGTGATCTGATAGATGCCGACGCCTTCCTGGGAGGCGCCGTTGAAGTCCGGATTGAACGGCAGGCCGGCCTGTTGGGCGGCCGCCAGGTAGCGCTTCGTCAGCGGATGCACCGCGTCCGAGCAATCGGTGATGCGCAACGGGCCGCCGACACCGCGCCACTGGTTGGCGCCGGCTTCATTGTCCTCCAGCGCCTTGAAGGCGGGGAGCAGGTCGTCGTAGCTCCAACCTGGATTGCCGGCGGCTGCCCAGGCGTCGAAATCCTCGCGCGCCCCCCTGATATACACCATGGCGTTGATCGAGCTCGACCCGCCGAGCAGCTTGCCGCGCGGCCAGTGGTCGGCGTTTCCGCCAAGGCCAGGATCGGGCTCCGCTTTATAGTTCCAGTTGACGGCCGGGTCGAAGAAGGTCTTGCCGTAGCCGAGCGGCATCTGGACGTAGAAGCGGCGGTCGGTGCCGCCGGCCTCCAGCACCAGGACCGAGAAACGGCCCGATGCCGACAGTCTTTCGGCAAGCACCGAACCGGCCGAGCCGGAGCCGACGATGATGAAATCATAGGTCTGCATGACTGGTCGGTGCGGCTCCGGAAATCTGGCCGCAGCCTAGACGCGCCGGGTTCGCCGCGTCGCCGCGCCTTCCGGCATCGGTTGTGAAAAATACGACCGCCGCAATACGATGGAGTTGCGGGATAACCCGACAATCCCGCTTGATATGCACGGGGTCGAGAGCTTATGCGAAGGCATCGAGCAATCCGCGGGAGGCAGGAGATCCATATGCGTACCCTCTCCGATGCCTTCATCCCGGAACTGCCCGGTTACTACAAGGGCAAGGTCCGCGAAAACTACGACCTGCCGGACGGCAGGCGCATCATCATCGCCACCGATCGCCTCAGCGCCTTCGACATCATCCTGGCCTCGATCCCGTTCAAGGGCGAGATCCTCACCCAGACCGCCCGCTACTGGTTCGAGGAAACGGCCGACATCTGCCCGAACCATGTTCTCGAATACCCCGACCCGAACGTCGTCGTCGGCACAAGGCTCGATATCCTGCCGGTCGAGATCGTCGTGCGCGGCTATCTGGCGGGAACCACCAGCACCTCGATCCTGACCAGGTACCGGAAGGGCGAGCGGACCATGTATGGAATGAACCTGCCGGACGGCTTGCGCGACAATGAGAGATTGGCCGAGCCGGTGATCACCCCGACGAGCAAGGCCGCGGATGGCGGCCATGACGAGCCGCTGTCGAAGGCCGAGATCCTCGAACAGGGACTTCTTACGCCAGCACAGTGGGATACGGTGTCGGACTACGCCTTGCGGCTGTTCGCCCGCGGCCAGGCGCGAGCCGCCGAACGCGGCCTGATCCTGGCCGATACGAAATATGAATTCGGCACCGACAAGAGCGGGGCCATAATCCTGGCCGACGAAATCCATACGCCGGACAGCAGCCGGTACTGGATTGCGGCGAGCTACGAAGATGCCTTCGCGAGCGGTGGGCGGCCGGAGAGTTTCGACAAGGATTTCATCCGGTCATGGGTCGCGGCGCGCTGCGATCCTTACAGGGATCCGATCCCGACGATACCGGACGAGATCGTCGCACAGGCTTCGCAGGTCTATGCGCAGGCCTATGAGGCGATCACCGGCAAGGAATTCGTCCCCGACGTTTCCGGGGCTACCGTGCTCGATCGCATCCGCGCGAACCTCGAGCGCTACTTTTAGGGTCAAGCCAGCCGCTCCTTGCGACAGCATCGGCGGCGCGTTGACCTGCCGGCGCCGTGACGCTACGGGATCATGTCATCGATCTCAGGGGATTTGCGGTATGGTGCACTACGCGGACGGACGGCCGATCGGCGACCTGACACTGCGGACGCTGGCCATGCCGTCCGACGCCAACGCGGCTGGCGATATCTTCGGCGGCTGGGTGATGGCGCAGATGGACCTTGCCTGCGGCATCCGCGCCGCCGAGCGCGCCAAGGGCCGCGTGGTGACGGCGGCGGTCAAGGAGATGTCCTTCGCCAAGCCGATGAAGATCGGCGACACGCTCTGCATCTACACCCATGTCGAGCGCGTCGGCCGCACCTCGATGGCGCTCAAGGTCGAGGCCTGGGCGCAGCGCTATCTGTCCGACCTGATGGAGAAGGTCACCCATGCCGATTTCGTCATGGTGGCGCTGGACGGCGAGGGCAAGCCGAAGGCGGTTCCGGCCGAAGGCTAACCCGGCTCCGGCAGGCGAGGGCCCTGCCGGCGGGCTGCGTGAGCTCCTTCACAGTCATGCGCAAATTTCCGTGACCAAGTCCGCCGGGGCTTGGGGGAAGACAATGCGTCAACGAACGCTGAACGGTGTTCTTGCGGGAGCCGTCCTGGGCCTGTTCGGCCTGCTCGCCGCAACCGCCTATACCGAGATCAAGCAAGCCGATGCCAGGCTCTCTTGCGCTTCGCAAAATTGCGTCATCGGCAAGCCGCCGGGCGCAAGCGAAAAATGCCTGGCGATCAGTTGCGACGCCGGCCAGAAACCGCGGACGATTGCCGCGAGCAGACGGCCCGCCGGGCTGACTGCGAGACGATCCACCGGAAGCTGAAAACGGGACGGACACGCCACAGCGGCCGGCCAGAAAACGGGTCGGCACGAAGGTTCATCCTTCGCGGGCTTGCGCCAAAAATCCTTGCGGCAACAGGCTTTCAGCCGTGCAGACCGTCGAATTTCTCGCGCGCGGCCCTGACCCTGGCGGTGTTCCTGCGCGCCCATGCGCCGAGCGCGCTGACGGGGACCAACAGCTCGTGGCCAAGCTCTGTCAGCTCGTAGTCGACGCGCGGCGGGATGGTCGGGAAGACGGTGCGGATGACGAAGCCATCGCGCTCCAGACCGCGCAATGTGGTGGTCAGCATCTTCTGCGAAATGCCGCCGACGGCGGCGCGCAGTTCATTGAAGCGCAGCGGTCCGTCGCCGAGCTTGCCGACCACCAGAACGGTCCATTTGTCGCCGACGCGCTGCAGGATTTCCGACACGGCGCGACAGTCTTCGGTGATATGCGGGTGCCTCAGTAACAAAAACGTGCCTCCTTGCACTTCGCTTTTGCGGTATCTCATATAGCGCCGGTATCCAAACGATACCACAATTTCCCGCAAGGAGAGCCTCCCAAAATGTCCAAGCCCAAAATCGCCATTATCGTCGGTTCGACGCGCGCCGCACGCTTCGCCGACGTGCCGACCGAGTGGATCGCCAAGATCGCCAAGGCGCATGCAGACATCGACGTCGAAGTCGTCGACCTGCGCGACTTCCCGCTGCCGTTCTTCGACGAGGTCGCTTCCTCCGCCTGGGCGCCGTCGCAGAACGAGGTGGCGCAGCGCTGGCAGAAGAAGGTCGCCTCTTTCGACGGCTTCATCTTCACCGCCGCCGAGTACAATCACGGCCCGACGGGTGTGCTGAAGAACGCCATCGACTACGCCGCCAACGAGTGGAACAAGAAGCCGGCCGGTTTCGTCGGCTATGGCAGCGTCGGCGGCTCGCGCGCCGTCGAACAGCTCCGCCTCTACGCCGTCGAGCTGCAGATGGCGCCGGTCAAGTCGGCGGTCCATATCGCCTGGGGCGATTTCCTGGCGGTTCGCCAGGGCGAGAAGAAGCTCGAGGATCTCGAGCATCTGAACCAGGCCGCCGCGGCGCTCGTCAACGACGTCGCCTGGTGGGCCAAGGTGCTCAAGGCGGCCCGCGCGGCCGACGCGATCGCCGAGGAAGCCAAGGCGGCCTGAGCCGTCAATCCGAGACAATCCTCCCAAGGGATATGGGGCGGCGCTTGCGCCGCCCTTTTCAATTTGCCGCCTGCGCGGACTGCCTCGGCCTCATGACGCAGTCCGCCACCCGGTCGTGCTCGTCGAGCTCGTCGGCATGGTGCTGCCCCCATTCGCACAGCGCCAGAAGGATGGGCTCGGGGCTGAGCCCAAGGGGCGTCGCGAAGTATTCGACGCGCGACGGGATCTAGGCGAAGACCCTCGCGGCGAACAAGGCCGTGCTCCTCCATTTCGCGCAACTGCTGGATCAGCACCTTCTGGGTGATCGAAGGCACCAGTGCCTTCAGCGACGAGAGTCTCCGGGGACCATCGAACAGGTGGTAGAGGATGACCGTCTTCCAGCGGCTCGAGATTACTTTCAAGGCACGCTCCGCCGGCAGCATCGGCAGTTCTCTTGATCGGGCCGGCCATGGTCACTTCCTGGTGAGCAGCGGACAAATGAGTGTGTAGTCGAGACAGCGCAGATAGTGGCAATGCACGGCCGATGCCATAGCGATCGGAGTTTGCCGTGGCTTGCGCCAGCTTTTCGATTTGGCTGCCGGCGGCCTGTTGGGTGTCACGTCCGGTGGCCGCTTCCCACTCGACCAGGCCGGTGCGGCTCACCGCCTTATCAAGGAGCGCCGCTCGACAGGTAAGATCGTGCTGGTGGCGTGATTGTCGTGGTCGATTCTGGAACCCGCCTGGTCATCGCTGCTGGTCACAGCCAGCCACCCGAAAATCCGGCTCGTCGCAGGCCCGTGGCGATGGC
>NZ_RZOI01000147.1:0-10227 GCF_004022645.1 Mesorhizobium sp. M4A.F.Ca.ET.020.02.1.1
CCGCCATGCGGTCGAGGTGCCGGCGAGCGACAAGGACCATCTGCAGACCTGGCTCTCCAACCGCGTCGGCCTGAAGCTGGTCGCTCCCGATCTCGTGGCTGAAGGCTTCCAGCTCGTTGGCGGCCGGTTGCTGCCGGCCGGCCAGGGCAAGGCGGCGATGCTGCTCTACGAGGACGCCAAAGGCGAGCGCATCTCGCTGTTCGTGACCGCCGAATCGGCCGGAAAGTCCAAGGGCACCTACGCGGCCGAGGCTGACGGTCCCGAGGCTGTCTACTGGCTGGACAAGGGCTATGGCTGCGCCGTCGTCGGCTCGCTGCCGCGCGAGCGTCTGGCGGCCGTCGCCAAGAGTGCCTACGGCCAGCTTCTGGCCGGCCTTGCCAGTTGAAAACCGGCGTTTTTCTGACATCGGCGCCATTCCGAAAACAGCGCGCCAGTACAGCGCTCCTTCAGCATTGGACCACTATTCAACCTGTCACAATTCGGCCCTAATCGAGGTGCGAAAGCGCTTGACGAATACCGGTGATTGCGCCGGTATACCGATGTTTCGACCGGGGCCGTTTCCACAATCCAATCGAGGTTTTCTGAAGCCCGCATGCCTGCCGAGATCCGCAAGGCCCGCGTGTCCGACGTCGATGACCTCGCCGCCATCGAGAAGGCCGTCTTTTCAAGCGACCGCATGTCGCGCCGCTCCTTCCGCCAGCTGATCGAGCGCGAGACCGCCGAAATGCTGGTTGCCGAAAGCGATGGCCGCGTCGCCGGCTATGCCGTGGTGCTGTTTCGCAAGGGCAGCGGCGTCGCCCGTCTCTATTCCATCGCCGTCGGTCCCTTCTTCGGCCAGCTCGGCATCGGCCGTCAACTCCTGGCGGCAGCGGAGGAGGCGGCCTTCGAGCACGACCGTATGATGCTGCGCCTCGAAGTGCGCGAAGACAATCATCGCGCCATCCGCGTCTACGAGCAGGCCGGCTACCGCAAGATCGGCCGCGAGCCGGACTACTATGAGGACGGCGCCACCGCGCTACGCTACGAAAAGACGCTGCGCGGCGACGTGCCGATCGCCACCATGGTGCCGTTCTATCCGCAGACCTGCGAGTTCACCTGCGGACCATGCTGCCTGATGATGGCGATGGCCAATTTTGACCACGGTTTCGTGCCCGATCCGGTGATGGAAATCCGCCTGTGGCGCGAGGCGACCACTGTCTTCATGATGTCTGGGCCTGGCGGTTGCGAGCCGTTCGGACTGGCGGTGGCCGGCTATGAGAGCGGGCTCGCGGCGGAGATATTCGTCTCCTTCTACGGCGCGCTGTTCCTGCAATCGGTGCGCAGCCAGGACAAGCGCCGGGTGATGGAGCTTGCCCAGGTCGACTTCCGCCGCCGCGCGGAACTTTACGGCATCCCGGTGAATTACCGTCCATTCGCCCTCGACGATATCCGCGCAGCGCTCGCCGGGGGCAAGCTGGTGCTGGTGCTGATCAGCGGCTTCCTGATGTTCGGCAAGAAGGTTCCGCACTGGGTGCTGGCGATCGGCGACGACGGCGACCATATCCTGATCCACGATCCCTGGGTCGAGGACGAGCGGCAGGAGACGATCCTTGATGCGGCCAATATTCCCGTGCCTTACGGCATCTTCATGAACATGGCGCAGTTCGGCCGTGACGGATTGCGTGCCGCCATCATTCTAGGGAAGCGCTGAAGACAATGACCTGGGTCATCCTTACCGGAAGGCAGAACGACCTCGACCAGGTGGCGACGCCGCACAAGATCATCACCAACCGTGATTATCTTGCCCATCCTTCGCTGTTTCGCGGCCAGCGGCCGAAGGTCATCAACCTGTCGAACAATTACGGCTACCAGAGCCGCGGCTACTATGCCTCGTTGCTCGCCGGTTCGCGCGGCCACAAGGTGATCCCGACGGTCGAGACCATGATCGACCTGTCGGAGCGCAAGCTCTACGAGCATGCGCTGCCCGAACTGGAGCTTGCGCTCAACAAATGCCGCAAGGATCTCGGCGGCGTTTTCCCGGCCAAGGTCGCCATCTTCTTCGGCATCGGCCCCTCCAAGGTGTGGGACCGTTTCGCCAAGCTGCTCTTCGACTGGTTCCGCGCGCCGGCGCTGGAGGTTCACATCAAGGACAGCGCCGAATGGGCCTCGATCCGCAAGATCGGCTTCCTGCCGCTGGCCCGCATGACCGATGATGAGGAAGCCTTCTTCCTGCAGTGCCTGGAGACCTACACCAACCGCGAATGGCGAGACACCAAGGGCCGCACCCCGGCGCGCTACACCTTCGCTACCCTGGTCGATCCGCATGAGGAATTGCCGCCGTCCGAGATTTCCTCGCTGCGTTACTGGGCGCGGATCGCCGAGAAGATGGGCGTCGAAATCGAGCCGATCACCAGGAAGGATCTGGCCAAGCTCGCCAACTACGACGCGCTGTTCATCCGCGAGACCACCTCGATCTCCAACCACACCTACCGCTTCGCCCGCCGGGCGCAACAGGAAGGCATGCCCGTCATCGACGATCCGCTGTCGATGATCCGCTGCACCAACAAGGTCTATCTGAACGAGCTGATGACCTACAACAAGGTGCCGGTGCCGCCGACCGTCATCATTGCCGGCACCTCGGATCTGGAGCTGGCAGCGCAGACGCTGGGCTTCCCGCTGGTGTTGAAGATCCCGGATTCCTCGTTTTCGCGCGGCGTCAAGAAATGCGGGAACCTCGAGGAACTGACCCGGCTCGCCACCGAATGGCTGGAGGATTCCGATCTCCTGATCGCGCAGAAATTCATCCCGACCGAATATGACTGGCGTGTCGGCGTGCTCGGCGGTCAGCCGCTGTTTGCCGTGCACTACCTGATGGCCAAGAAGCACTGGCAGATCGTCAACCACAAGGCCAATGGCAAGCCCGACCAGGGCGGCATCAAGACCTTCACGCTGAAGGAGACGCCGCATCATGTCGTCGAGACGGCGGTCAAGGCGGCGCGCTGCATCGGCGACGGCCTCTATGGCGTCGACCTCAAGGAGACCAAGGATGGCGTCTTCGTCATCGAGGTCAACGACAATCCCAATCTCGACCACGGCTGGGAGGATTCGGGCGAGAAGGACGAGGTCTGGGTGCGGCTGACGCAGTGGTTCCTGGACCGGCTGGAGCGGCCCGGGCGGTAGCGGCCGGGAACGGAATTGAGGAACTGGGGAACTGGGGAATTGAGGAACTGGGGAATTGAGGAACTGAAGAACTAGGGAAGTGAGGAACTGAGGAAGTTAGGACGGATGGCTGCGCTAGCCACTCAATTCTCCAGTTCCTCAATTCCTGTTCGCTCAAACTGGGGGAAAAGCATGCTGTTTTTCGTGATCGAGGATTTTCACGGCTGCGACCGCAAGGAGATCTACCGTCGCTTCCGCGACCGGGGCCGGCTGAAGCCGGATGAGCTTGTCGTCCACCACAGCTGGATCGCGGCAGATATGAGCCGCTGCTTCCTGTTGGTGGAAGCCGACGACGTCACGCTCCTGCAGCGTTGGGCCATCGAATGGAATGATCTGGTGGAGTTCGAGATCATTCCAGTCGCCACCAACAAGGACATGGTTGCGGCTTTGGCCGGGCATCTCTGACCGCAGCCATTTGCTTAATTTGGAGCGAACCGTCTAACCGCAGCTTAAGCCCATCATGCTACCCGCAGATATTGAGGGTTGCTTGGGGATTTTGAATAGATGATGAAGCTGTTTCAATCGGGAAGTTGCGGCCAGATACTATATTTCTGCCTGCTGCTTTTCCTTGTTGGATTCGATTTTGCCAAGGGCCCGATCGAGCATTTTCTGGTTGGAACAAAAGAGGGCATCCAGGATCAGGTCTACGCATCCAACGGCGCCAATATCGCCCAGAGCCAGAGGTCCTTTGTCGAAGGGTTGAAGACTCCCGATCAAGGCATGCATCCACAGCCGGAGTCGGTGCGAGAGCATGCCTCGGGCATGGTGGTTCAGGCGCTCGCCATGGAGGCAAAGAACTCCGCCATCGGAACGATCTACATCTCCATGCTCGTGGCGATGGGCTTCGCGACCATTGTTGCGATGATATGGATGGTGTTGGCGCGTGTGCGTGACATTGGCTGGCCAGCCACGGTGGGTTTCGGCGTTCTTGCTCCGAAACTGGCTGTCTCGGTTCTTCCGGGAAGCCTTCCGCCGCTTACCTTCGAGGTCCTGCAATACGGCTTCATCGCCGCGATCATACTGCTCGGGTTCGTGCCGGGCGGATTTGCCCATGGGCCTCGGGCCGAGCCGGTGAGGCAGGCCGTCGCAGCGGAACCGGCCCGGCGCATTCCAGGTCAATTCGGCCAAAGGATGCGACCGTAGGCTTACTACGGGGATGCTTGATCGGCGAAATTAGCCATAAGCGCCGGCGATCTGACGGCGCGCGCGCATTCCTCGATCAGCCAATCGCGGAATGCCGCCACAACGTCGCGCCGGGCGCTGCGCTCTGGGATCGTCAGGCAATAGGGCTGGCGCAGGTCCGCCGTGCGGAGGACCGGCCGAACCAGCCGGCCGTCTTCGAGCGCCTGGGCGCAGTAGATTCCCTGGGCGAGCGCCACGCCTAGCCCTGAAATGGCGAGGTCGAGCGCTGCCCGTGACGAGTTTGCCGACAGGCCGCGCCGCGCCGATCGGCCCGGATCGATCCCCGCCGCCTCGAACCAGTTGCGCCAGGACGGGAACGACGCGCCGGTCGGTCCCCAGTCCGTATGGATCAGCGGCAGGCCGGCGAGGCCGTCACGCTTCATCGCGCCGGTCAGCGCCGGCGCGCAGACGGGATAGACGGCGTCCCGGACGATGTCCTCGGTCGGGTGCTCGCGATAATGCGGACCGTAAGAGAGCCTGATGTCGATCAGCTCGCGGTCGAACGGCACCGGATCGTCGTCGCCCCTGAGCGAGATGTCGACGGCGCCGTGGCTGGCGACAAAGCCGGAGAGACGCTCGGAAAGCCAGCCCATCGCCATGGAAGGCGGCACCGACACGACGAGCCGGGGGCGGAATGCGCCGCCGCTGACCTCGCGCGAGACGCTGCCGATCTCCTGGAAGGCCATGGTCAACCTGGGCAGCATCTCCACGCCGGCTTCGGTCATCACGACGCGCCGGTTGACGCGATGGAACAGCTTGCGGCCCATCTGCGCCTCGACGGTGCGGATGAGCTGGCTGACCGCGGCCGCCGAGATCGACAGCTCTTCCGCAGCCGCGACAAAGCTCCCGGCGCGCGCCGCCGCCTCGAAGGCTTGCAGTCCTTTCAGTGAGGGTAGCGTGGCCACGGGCAATCCATAAGATAAGTTGAACTTATCTAGATTGCAGAAATCCTCATTTTTAGAAAGGTTTCTTTGTGGCTAATGTGCGTGAACAAAGTCGAGCAGCCGGAACGAACCATGGACCATCGCGACGTCATCGCATCGCTTACCAATGAGGAGCGCAGTCGCCTGACCGGCAAGTCGGACGGCCCGGGGCTCATTCAGCTCGCTGCCCATTTCGGCGCCATCCTGCTGCTCGGAGGCCTGATCGCCGCCAAGGTGCCGTTCTGGCCGTTGCTGATGCTACCGCAAGGCATATTGATCGTCTTCCTGTTCACGCTGCTGCATGAGACGGTGCATCGCACCGCCTTCGAGACGCAGTGGCTGAACGATGCCGTCGCGCGGCTGTGCAGCCTGGCGATCGTACTGCCCGCCGACTGGTTCCGCTATTTCCATTTCGCCCACCACCGCTTCACCCAGGATCCGGACAACGACCCGGAACTCGCCTTTCCGAAGCCCGAAACCCTGCGGCAATACATCGTCCAAGTTTCGGGTCTCCCGGTATGGTGGGGCCACTTCAAGACGCTCTACACCAACGCGACTGGTGGTGGCCATGAGACCTACGTGCCCCCGAAGGGGCGTCCGAAGGTGCGCGCCGAGGCGCGCGCCATGATCGCCGTCTACGCCGCCGTGCTGTTGCTCGCGCTCTGGTTCAAGGCAACGGTGCTGCTTTACGTTTGGATCCTGCCGGCGCTGCTCGGACAGCCGTTCCTCAGGCTCTATCTGCTCGCCGAGCACGGCCGTTGCCCCTTCGTCGCCAACATGCTGGAGAACACCAGGACGACGCTGACCAACTGGTTGGTGCGCAAGCTTGCCTGGAACATGCCCTTCCATGCCGAGCATCACGCCTATCCCGGCGTGCCATTCCATCGGTTGCCGGAGTTCCACGGGCTGATCGAGCGCCATCTCAAGTTGATTGAGCCCGGCTATGTCAGCTTCCACGAAAAGTACATCGAGACGCTACGCTGAGCGTTCTCCATTCATCCGGACCGGCGCAGAGCCGTCCCCGTTCTCAGCAGCCGGTTGATCTCCGCCGCCGTCGACGGCACGCCGATCAGGTAGCCTTGCGCCTCGACGCAGCCGGCCTCGCGCAGCATGTCGAGCTGCGCTTCTGTCTCGACGCCTTCGGCGGTGACGGTGATGCCGAGTTGCGCGCCGAGCCCGATCACTGCGCGCACGATCGCCGCGGTGTCGCGGTTATCGATGTCGCGGATGAAGGAGCGGTCGATCTTTATCTTGTCGACCGGGAAGCGCCGGAGATAGCCCAGCGAGGAGTAACCGGTGCCGAAATCGTCGAGCGCGATGCGGATGCCGAGATCGCGCAGCTGGCCGAGCGTCTTCAGCACAGTGTCGCTCTCGTCCATCAGCACCGTTTCGGTGATTTCGAGCTCCAACCGGTCGGCCGGCACACCGGAGAAGGCCAGCGCCGCAATCACGCTGCGGGCAAAGGTGCCGCTCTTGATCTGCACGGCCGAGACGTTGACGGCGATGCGCATCGCATGCGGCCAGCCCGCTGCCGCCGTGCAGGCCTTCCGCAGCGCCCAGTCGCCCAATTGCACGATCAGCCCGGTTTCCTCGGCGGCCGGTATGAAATCATCGGGCGACACCCGGCCGCGCGTCGGCGAATGCCAGCGCATCAGGGCTTCAGCGCCGACGACCTCGCCGGAGGGGATGTTCATGATCGGCTGGAACTCCAGCTCGAACTCGTGCCGTGGCAGCGCTGCCTCGAGGTCGGTTTCGAGCACCTGCCGCGCCCGCACCATCGCATCCATGCCGGGCTCGAAGAACCGGTAGACGTTGCGGCCCTCGCTCTTGCCGCGATAAAGCGCCATGTCGGCATTCTTCAACAGCGTGTCGGCATCCTTGCCATCGTTGGGGTAGAGCGCGATGCCAAGGCTGATGCCGACATGCATGTCGCGGCTCTTGTCGCGATAGGGCTTGCCGATGCCTTCGACAATGCGCTTGGCCAGCCTTTCGGCGTCGTCGGCGCCCTTGACGTTGAACTGGATGATGGCGAATTCGTCGCCGCCGAAGCGGGCGACGACATCCGTTTCGTTGCGCAGGCAGCGCTGCAGCCGTTCGGCCACGCATTTGAGCAGCCAGTCACCGGCCGGGTGCCCAAAGGTGTCGTTGACCGCCTTGAAGCGGTCCAGGTCGAGCGAGAAGATCGCCATCGGCGCGACCGTCGCCTCGCTCAAGGCCTTGTCGAGGCGCTCGCGGAACATCGAACGGTTGGGCAGGTTGGTCAGCGTGTCATGATGCGCGAGATGGGTCATGCGCTCTTCGACAAGCTGGCGCTCGGTGACGTCGTCGAAAGTTGCCACCCAGCCGCCGCTCATCGGTCGTCGTGTGACCAAAAGCGTCCTGCCATCGCTAAGGTGGCGGTATGTCGAGTGTATTTTCGCCGCTTTCCGGCAGGCTTCTGTCTTGGCGACTTCGCTATCGACATCGATCTTCGTATAGATGCCGAGCTCCACCAGCCGTTCGAGCGCGTCACGATGGGTCGTTCCCAGCGGGAAATCCGCGGCGGTCACGTTGTAGAGTTCCAGAAAACGCTCATTGCGGACAATCATCTTGCCGTCCGCGTCATACATCAGCAGGCCTTGCGACATGTTGGCCAGCGCTGCGTCGAAGCGACGATGCTGCTCTTTCAGCTCCAGCTCGGCGCGCCGCTGCACGGTGATGTCCTCGTAGATCGACACCCAGCCGCCCGAAGCCAGCGGCCGATGCGAGATGTCGATGATGCGGCCATCCGACAGCGTTTCCTCATAGGTCGAGGGCTTCCCCCCGTCGATATAGGGCTTGCGGATGGCGTAGAGATCCGCCGCGCTGTGCGAGGCGACGCCGATCTCGACGCTGTGCTGGAGGATGTCGAAGAAACGTATGCCGGGCCGCACGATGGCGGGGTCGAGGCAGAAGATGTCGAGGTAGTGGCGGTTGCAGATGATCATCCGCTCGTCGGCGTCGAACATGCATAGGCCGTGCGACATGTTCTCGACGGCAGCCGAGAAGCGTTCGTTCTGCTCGCGCAATTCGTCTTCGATACGCTTTGTCGGGCCGATGCCCGCCGCGCGGCGCCTGCGCGCGGGCGAACCAGCCTTGACCTGAGCGACGGGCATATTCGCGCCTGCGGACCGTGAACTGACCGGCTACTGTGGTAGTCTCCGGTTAATTTAGCGTTTGTTCAGCTGGCGGAATGCAGCGTAACCGTTGCCTGACGCCTCGCTTCGAGCGCCGTGAAGCGCTCGTCCTGGGAGGCCGTTTCAGCCCGATCTATGGGGTGACCGTTGCAACGGTTCTGTCCCTTGGCGCCCTCGCTGGGTGGCGCACAATCCGGTAGACCGCCGCCGGCGGAACGTTCAGCATAGTGCGTCCTATATGCGTTGCGCTGAGGCCTAATCCCTCAAGGATCGGTCGCGCGACCGGGCATCGCGGACCGTAGGTGAATTGGTAGAATGCCCCGCCAGGCTTCAGATGCGCGAAAGCCCCGTCGAGGATTGCTATCACCTTGTGGTCGGGCATGCTCAGCAGCGGCAAGCCACTGATGGCCGCCCCGACGGATGCCTCATTGCGGAATTTGATATCCCCCACGCGGGCGGCGTCCATGCGAAGCACGCGCGCCCGCGGAAAACGGGTTTCCAAATGCCGCGCGAAATTTGCGCCGTATTCGACGAGGGTGAGGTCTTCCGGCCGCACGCCTCGCTCGAGCAGTTTTGCCGTGAAGACGCCGGTGCCGGGCCCAAGCTCGATAACAGGACCGGTTCTGGAAGTGATGTCCTGCGTCATGATCCTGGCAAGCGCGCTGCCGGACGGTGCGATTGCCGCAACCCGGAGCGGAGCGGCAAGCCAGGACCGAAAAAACATCCAGAAATCGTTCTGCATCCACGTCCTCGGAAGAAGCCAGTGAGAATTCGACGAGGATCTGGATAGCGGCTGCTTGTGCACGGCACAGTAACAGAGGGCGCCAATGCATTTGCGGAGAACGCCAACGACAAAGGCGAACTCGGGGCAGCACCGGTTTAGTGCATGAGGCTGTCGGAAGCCGCCCGTTTCAGGCCGCTGAAGTTGAGTTCCCGCCAGCGGTTGGGGGTCGTGCCCTCCCACTCCCGGAATGCGCGATAGAACGAGCTCGCATCCTGGTAACCGAGCAGGCAGGCGACCTCGTCAATGTCGGCCGTTGGATCCGATAGTAATTGCCTGCCGAGTTCCTGTCGCGCCTCGACCAGAAGCTCGCGGAAGCTCGTTCCTTCCTCGGTGATTCGCCGCTGCAGCGTGCGTTCGCTCGTTCCAAGCTCACGCGCGATGTCGGAAAGCTCTGGTCTCCCACTCGCCAGATTTCTCTTCAGAACGATCTTCACCTGCTCGGCCACGGAGCTTTTTGCCAGAAGCTCGCCCAGCGCTGCAGCGAGCGCCGGTGTGAGGATATCAAGAAGCTCGGGGTTGTGGCCGGGAAAAGGGCGATCGAGATCGCTGGACCGCAGGACCAGCAGGTCGCGCCGGACGCCATAGCGGACCGGACATCCGAAGTAGTCCCGGTGTACGTGGCTCTCAGGATCGGGACGCGTGAGTTCGACACGCCAGGGCGTAAGATGCTGTCCCGTTCCCCGTCGGCCGAGTTCGACGACCATGGCAAAGGCGACGTCGGTGGCAATCGCGGGCGCCGGCTCCGTGGCGTAAAGCCATTCGGAGTTTATCGTGCATTCGCCGGCCGCTTCGGCAACATTCAGCTGCTCGGGCGTGCAGAGCCGCTTGAAGCGCGCGATGCGGGCTATGCCGTCACGGTAATCTCGCGCGTGAAAGGCGGCCAGCGTGGAGGGTGGATGGATTGCGGTGTCGGCGGCCTGGACCAGCTTTATGCCCAGAGTCGGTTCCGCGGACAGTTCTTCAAGGGCCCGCCAGAGCGCGAAAT
>NZ_RZOI01000148.1:0-10224 GCF_004022645.1 Mesorhizobium sp. M4A.F.Ca.ET.020.02.1.1
ATGCACGGGTCCGGCGACCTTATGCATGGGCCATGCGCTTGCCGCAAATCCGCAAAAGCTGTGTTACGGACAGTTGATCGCGCAGGCGGCTGCCAGAGCACATTGGCTATCGCGATATACCGCTTTCTGGTCTATTGCAGGGCTCCCGCCATCCTCCAGCCGCTCTCACCCCATGTCAGGCCTGCTCAGCGATCCGTGGTTCTATGCCGCCGCCATTCCGGCGGTCATTCTCGTCGGCCTGTCGAAAGGCGGCTTCGGCGGCGCCGTCGGCTTCGTCGGCGTGCCGCTGATGGCGCTGGCCATGCCGCCGGTGCAGGCGGCCGCCATCCTGCTGCCGATCCTGTGCCTGATGGACATCGTCTCGGTCTGGACGTGGTGGGGCGTCTACGATCGCAAGATGCTGGTCGACATGATGCCGGGCGCGGTGATCGGCATCGGCCTCGGCTGGCTGACGGCGGCGCTGGTCACCGAGGAGATGGTGCGACTGATCGTCGGCGCGGTCGCGCTGATCTTCGTGCTGCGCTGGCTCTACCTGCAGTTCCGCCACGGCGCCGACCATGCAGCTGCGCCCAACCGCGTGGCGGCTGCCTTCTGGGGCACCGTCGCCGGCTTCACAAGCTTCGTCGCCCATGTCGGCGGCCCGCCCTTCCAGGTCTATGCCCTGCCGATCCGGCTCGACCCGAAAGTGCTGTCTGGCACATCGGCGATCTTCTTCGCCGCCACCAATGCGCTGAAGCTGATCCCCTACTTCGCGCTCGGCCAGTTCGACACCACCAACCTGACGGCGTCCGCCGTGCTGATGCCGCTGGCGCCGCTGGCGACCATCGCCGGCGCCTGGCTGGTGCGGCGCATGCGGCCGGAGATCTTCTATCCCTTCACCTACGCGACCGTCGCGATCGTTGCGGTCAAGCTGCTCTGGGACGGGATCGCCGGCCTGATATAGGCGGCGAGAATATCCGGCCGCCCTCGCCAATTGCGCTGTCAGGCGGCGCTTTCCACCAGCCGGCGGCCGCCGCCAAAGGCCAGCGTGGCGCCTGCCGCAACCACCAGCGCCATGCCGGCGAGGATGGCGATGTCGTGCACGGTCGGCTTGAGCACCATGTCGGCGATGATCACCAGCATCACCGAATAGTCGAAGCGGGCGGCGCCCATGACGCGCTGGCCCACGGCAAGGACGGCCGGAGTCACGCCATCCTTCGCGATCATGTCGGCCATGCGGTCGGCGCTCGGCTTGAACACGAGCATGCCGATCGCGAAGGTCGTGGCGTAACCGGCAAGGCCGATCAGGATCCAAAGGTCGGAAAAGCCAACCCAGAAAGCGCACATGATGAGGCCGAACAGCAGCGTCAGCATCGACATCGGCGCGAAGTAGCGGTTGCCCAACTGCCCGGTGGCGCGCATCGCCTGCAGCTTGCCCTCGACATTGCCGGCGCGCTCGGCAAGCAGTCCAAGCAGGAACAGCGCGAAACCGCCGCCGACCCACAGAGTGGCCGAGACGACGTGGAGAAACTTGACAATCGAATACCAGTCCATGGGTTCGCTCCTGGCGATTTGCGGTCGAGCGGATTTGCCCGCCGGTTCAGAGGAGCGGGCGTTTAGCGTGGCGCCTGTTTCGGAACGATGTCGCGTGGGAGGCGGGCTTGTTTCGGCACCGGCATTCGCAGCCGTGCGGCGGACCATGGCCCGAACCACATTGCCGGGGCCGATTCGGCATCACGGCGGCTGTCCTGTTACGGCACAGAAGCGGCGCGCCTGGTAAAAAAATCTCGGCGCCGTTAAGACTTCATTAAGCTTTACAGGCGTTTACTATGCGCATCCAGTGATCTGGATTCTTACCGAGTGGTTGGAGCCACTTTGTTTGACGCCTCCCTGTTAAACTCCTGAGAGCCGCCTTATCCGCGGCTCTTTTTTTGTCCGCGGGAACCGTCGGCCGGGCCGTTAACCCTTCGTTAAACATGTGCTTGCCTTCACCGGCGGCGAAGCGCATTTTCAAGCTCAGTCGTTTTAGGGTGCAGGGCGTTACGGCAAGAATGCCGATTCGGCTTGCGGCAGTGCAGGGGCGTAGCGATGAACGAGCCTTCCAAGGGAAGCGCGAAAACCATCAAATTGGCGGAGCGCCGGGTTTTCTCCCAATCCTTCAAGCCGCTCTATCAGGAGGGCATGGGCCTCGTCGAACAGGCCGCCGAATATCTCGACGGCAAGGGCCGGGCCGAGGCCAAGAAGTTGTCGCGGACGGCTGCGACGCTCTATGCGGCCGAATCGATGCGGCTGACCACCAGGCTGATGCAGGTTGCCTCCTGGCTGCTGCTGCAGCGCGCCGCCAATTCCGGCGAGATGACCCGCGACCAGGTCGCCTCGGAAAAGTCCAAGGTACGGCTCGACACCGCGTCCGCGCATGACGAGGCGATCGGCTGGAACGAACTGCCGAAGGAATTTCTCGACCTCGTCACCCGCTCGCTGCGCCTGCAGGCGCTGGTACGCCGCATGGACGAGGAGATCTACGGCAGTGCGCTGGCCGACATGCCGCCAGCCGCCCGCCGCGTCAATCCGGTCTCCGACCAGATCAGCCTGCTGAACACGGCCTTCGCCCGCGGCTGATCCGGCAGCTTGATAATTCGCTCTGATGGCCATCCAGCGCCGTTTTCTGCGCTTCCCTACAGCGCCGCGCGTCCTTTCGGACGCGCAAAGGACGCTGTAGCGCTTCTTGATTTTGCGCGCAGCTCACTGCACTTGAGTACGCTTCGCTCCGGTTCTCGAAAGCAACGCAATATGGCTCATCAGACCAAATTCTGAAGCTGCCTGTCCCTGCCTGAGCCGTTTCTGGTTTGTTCACATTTTGCTGGCATCGCCCTGCGTTGGAGGTAGACTCGGCGCATGGGGGAAGCGATTCGCATCATCGGCATCGATCCGGGGCTGAGGCGCACCGGCTGGGGCATCGTCGAGAGCCTCGGCAATTCGTTGCGCTTCGTCGGCTCCGGCACGGTGCGTTCCGACGACAAGGCGGCGCTCGCGATCAGGCTCTGCCAACTGCATGATGGGTTGGTCGAGGTGCTGCATCAAGCTATGCCGCATGAGGCCGCGGTCGAGCAGACCTTCGTCAACAAGGATGCGACGGCGACGCTGAAGCTCGGCCAGGCGCGCGGCATCGCCATGCTGGTGCCGGCGCGCGCCGGGCTGGTGGTCGCCGAATATGCCCCCAACGCCGTCAAGAAAGCGGTGATCGGCGTCGGCCACGGCGACAAGAAGCAGATCCACATGATGGTCAAGGTGCTGATGCCGAAAGCGGTGTTCGACACCGATGACGCAGCCGATGCGCTTGCCATCGCCATCTGCCACGCGCATCACCGGCAAAGCGCCGCCTACCGGATTGCAGCGCTGGCGTAAGGGGACAGCGATGATAGGCAAACTGAAGGGCACGCTGGACGAGATCGACGAGGATTTCTGCCTCGTCGACGTGCATGGCGTCGGTTATGTCGCCCATTGCTCGGCGCGCACGCTGGCCTCCCTGCCGTCGCCCGGCGAGGCGGTGGTGCTGTTCATCGAGACCTATGTGCGCGAGGACATGATCCGGCTCTACGGTTTCCAGTCGGCGCTCGAGCGCGAATGGTTTCGGCTCCTGATGAACAATGTGCAGGGCGTCGGCGCCAAGGTGGCGCTGGCCATCCTCTCGACGCTGGCGCCGGCCGACCTCGCCAACGCGATCGCCTTGCGCGACATCGCCATGGTGTCGCGCGCGCCGGGTGTCGGCAAGAAGGTGGCCGAGCGCATCGTCACCGAATTGAAGGCCAAGGCGCCGGCCTATGCGGGCGCCGCCTCGGGCACGATCGGGCTGAAGCAGGAGCTCGGCGAGGGCGTGGCGCCGGCGCCAATCACCGACGCCGTCTCGGCGCTGGTCAATCTCGGCTATTCGCGCGACATCGCGGCCAACGCGGTTTCGGCGGCGCTGAAGGCGGCGGGCGAAGGCGCCGACGCCTCGAAGTTGATCCGTTTCGGGCTGAAGGAACTGGCGCGGTGAGGGGCCGCTTGTTCTGGTCCTTGCCGTATGCAAGGAAAGCGGCATGAACCTTTCGCCCCGCCTCATTGCCCCCGACAAGCGCGGCGAGGATGCCGACCAGAGCTTGCGGCCGCAATCGCTCGACGAGTTCGTCGGCCAGGCGGCGGTCCGGGCCAATCTCAAGGTCTTCGTCGACGCCGCCAAGGGACGCGGCGAGGCGCTCGACCATGTGCTGTTCGTCGGACCGCCTGGCCTCGGCAAGACGACGCTGGCGCAGATCATGGCGCGCGAGCTCGGCGTCAACTTCCGCTCAACGTCGGGGCCGGTCATCGCCAAGGCCGGCGATCTCGCCGCGCTTCTCACCAATCTCGAAGACCGTGACGTGCTGTTCATCGACGAGATCCATCGCCTCAATCCGGCGGTGGAGGAAATCCTCTATCCGGCAATGGAGGATTTCCAGCTCGACCTGATCATTGGCGAGGGACCGGCCGCGCGTTCGGTCAAAATCGACCTCGCCCGTTTCACGTTGGTCGCCGCCACCACACGGCTCGGGCTTTTGACCAATCCGTTGCGCGACCGTTTCGGCATTCCGGTGCGGCTCAATTTCTACACGGTCGAGGAGCTGGAGCAGATCGTGCGCCGTGGCGCGCGCATCCTTTCGATGCCGCTCGGCGACGATGGCGCGCTGGAGATCGCCAGGCGGGCGCGCGGCACGCCGCGCATCGCCGGCCGGCTGCTGCGCCGGGTGCGCGATTTCGCCAGCGTTGCCGGCGATGGCCATGTCGACCGCCGCATCGCCGATGAGGCGCTAACCAGGCTGGAGGTCGACGGGCTCGGTCTCGACGCGCTCGACCGCCGATACCTGTCGATGATTGCCCGCAACTTCGGCGGCGGCCCGGTCGGCATCGAGACCATCGCGGCTGGGCTCTCCGAGCCGCGCGACGCCATCGAGGACATCATCGAACCTTATCTGATCCAGCAGGGCTTCATCCAGCGTACGCCGCGCGGGCGCGTGCTGACCGCCAATGCCTGGCGCCATCTCGGCCTCGACGCGCCAAAGGATCTGGCGCAGCAGCAGATCAGCCTGTTCCAGGAGGAGTAACGCAGATTTGTTCCCCACTTGCGCGGGGAACGGCCTGTCTGCGCAAAATCTGCTCGCCGCGGCCAAGCTGAAGACGCAATTGCCGCCTCTAGCTTGACGCAATTGCCATACCAAGGGCCGGGCGGACCTATGATCACCAGACGTGGCTTCCTGCGCCTCATCGGCGGCTCGTTCCTGTCGATGGTGTCGCTCAGCGCCTATGCGGTCGGCATCGAGCCGATGCTTCTGACACATGTGAAGCGCTATTCGCTGATGCCACCGCACTGGCCGGCGGGCCTCAAGCTGCGTGTCCTTGCGCTCGCCGACATCCATGCCTGCCGTCCCTGGATGACGCCGGAGCGGATCGCCTCGCTTGCCGCCGAGGCAAACGCCTTGCGTCCGGATCTCATCGTCCTGCTCGGCGACTATGTCGCCGGCATGCGCCTGGTAACGGACGAGGTGCCCGCTTCGGAATGGGCCTCGGCCCTGTCCGGCCTGAAAGCGCCGCTCGGCGTCAAGGCGATCCTCGGCAATCACGACTGGTGGCACGATCCTGTTGCGCAAAGGGCGGGGGCCGGACCAACCGAGGCGCGCAAGGCACTCGAGGGCGCCGGCATCACGGTGCTGGAAAACGATGCCTTGCGCCTGGAAAAGGACGGACACGGCTTCTGGCTGGCAGGCCTCGCGGACCAGCTAGCGTTGCTGCCGGGCGACGGCCGCGACGAGCCCAGGGGCCTCGACGACCTCGATGGCACGCTGGCCAAGGTGAGCGATAGCGCTCCCACAATCCTGCTCGCCCATGAGCCTGATATCTTCCCGAAAGTGCCGTGGCGGGTTTCGCTGACGCTGTCCGGCCACACCCATGGCGGGCAGGTGCGGCTGTTCGGCTATTCGCCGGTCGTGCCTTCGCGCTACGGCAATCGCTACGCCTATGGCCATGTCGTCGAAAACGATCGAAACCTGATTGTGTCCGGCGGACTCGGCTTCAGCATCATGCCGGTGCGTTTTGGCATGCGCCCGGAAATCCTGCAGATCGATCTCGGGTCCGCCTGAACCGCCCGCTTCAGTGAAGCGACCTGATCGCGTTGATTACGTCAGGCTCGGCCTTGTCGCCGTCGAAAGCGTCGACAATGCCGAAGGCACCGCCATAGCCCCACACCGACCAGGAGAAGCCGTGCGCCTCGGCGCGCCCAATCATCTGACTGACATAGGCGGCGCGGTATTCGGCGGGCATCACATAGGCGTTGCCGTATTCCTGGCGGATCATCCCGAATTCGCCGAGCGTGATGTTTTCCGGTCTTATCCCGTTGGCTTTCGCCCACGCTTCGACCGTCTTGAACGGCGCATCCATGATGCCGAGCAGCTTGTCGTCGCTGTCCATGCTGGCGACCTGCTCGTCGAGATAGGCAAGCATGCCGCTCCGGCGCGTCCAGGGCGCCTCGGCCCTGATCCGGGCACGGATCGTGTCCAGCGCCACATCGAGCTGCCCCTGCGGCACGGCTGTCAGCGGAAAGGGCAGGCCGGTGACATAGCGGATGAAGTCGCCGGCCCAGGTCGCGCCCTGATGGGTGAGCAGGAACGGATCGTAGGAATGGAAGGACCAGATGATGTTGTCGTCGGCGATCAGCTTCGGGTCGATCCTGGCCAGCGACGCGGCGTTGGAGTAGCAGGCGCCGGTGAGGATCAGCGTCAACCTGGTGGCCGAGGAGCGCGCCGCCGCGAATAGCTTCTTCTGGCGCTCCGGCCAGAGATTTGTGCCGTCGCCGTCGCAGTCGACGATCGGCTCGTTCATCGGCTCGAAAGCGACCTGGCCCGGATCCTCGTTTGACAGCGTGCGCGCCATCTTGCGCACCATATCGACATAGGCGTCGAAGGTCCCGGGGTCGTCCATCACCTCGCCCATGCCGATCTTGCGGTTGCCGCCGGCGGGGATCAGATGCATGTCAACGATCACCTTCAGCCCGGCGCGGTTGATCATGCGCGCCGAGTCCAGCACGCTGGCGTAAAGGTCGTCGCGCAGCGCAAGTGTCTCTTCGGACAGGAAGGGGGAGGGGTCGACCGGCATGCGCAGGAAATCGAAGCCGGCATCCTTGAGCGCCTTGAGGTCATCCTCCTTGAGGAACTTTCGCCATTCCGGATAGGGCAGGATGGCGTTCGGGTCGTTCCATTTCTCCTCGCCGGTCCAGGTCGTCCACTGGTCGAGATTGAGGCCGCGCTTCATCGAGAACGTCGCGGCATAGGTGGGCAATGCCAAAGCCCCAAGAGCCAGCAGTGCCGCCATCAAGGTCTTGATCATCGCGCCCAACAGTGCCATCCGGTTCCAGCGCCGCAACACCTGCCTGCTCGGGCCAGAAAAGGAAAGCGCGATGGACGATCATGGTGAATCGGCGGCGCTCGGCGCGGGGCTTTCCGGCGCGCTGACGGAATTCGGCCATCGGCTGATGGCGCGGGTCTACTATGCCGATACCGATTTCTCCGGCGTCGTCTACCACGCCCGCTATCTCGAATTCTTCGAGCGCGGCCGCTCCGATTATCTGAGGCTCGCCGGCGTTCATCATACCGAGCTTGCCGACGGCAAGCATGGCGAACGCATCGTCTGGGTGGTCAGGCGCATGGAGATAGACTTCAAGAGTCCCGCCCGCATGGACGACATCCTGACCATCGAGACGCGCACCGAGGATATTTCCGGCGCCCGCATCTTCATGGCGCAGCAGCTGAAGCGCGGCGACGAGGTGCTGGTCGAGGCGAAGGTCGAGGCGGCGATCATCGGCGAGAACGGCCGGCCGAGGCGCTTTCCGAGGGAGTGGGTCGCAGCGTTTATGCCAAAGGCAAGCGACTGATATTTCGGCCCTCGGCGACCTCCGCAGCCATTTGATCGACAGATGCGAGCAGCGACCCTGCGATATGGGGCGCGGCAATGCGCCGCGCTTCATATCATAACCCATCCTTAACCATAACGGTTCATGAAGAGATTGGTGAAGATTGGCGGAATCCGAACGCCTTCCTTTCACCAATATTTGCCCCGAAAAGGCCGCGAAACGGTGCATTCGGGGTGATCCCGCAAGCTTCAAGCTCGCGCGAACGGACCACAAGGGATGCCCATGGGCCCAGCCGCCAGCGACGCCCGGAAAATCTAAGGACGTAACCATGGAAAACATCGCACTCGCCGAACCGGGCGCGCATTTATCGATTTGGGCGCTGTTCATGCAGGCCAGCTGGGTCGTCAAGCTGGTCATGATCGGCCTGCTCTGCGCCTCGATCTGGACCTGGGCGATCATCGTCGACAAGCTCGTCGCCTATGGCCGCATGCGGCTGGCGCTGAACCGCTTCGAGCAGGTGTTCTGGTCGGGCCAGTCGCTGGAAGAGCTCTACCGTACGCTCGCCGACCGCAAGACCACCGGCATGGGCGCGATCTTCGTCGCCGCCATGCGCGAATGGAAGAAGAGCTTCGAGAAGGGAGCGAAATCGCCGCTCGGCCTGCAGACCCGCATAGACAAGGCGATGGACCTGGCGCTGACGCGCGAGATGGAGCGGCTGGAGGGACGGCTCGGCTTCCTCGCCACCACCGGTTCGGCCGCGCCCTTCATCGGCCTTTTCGGGACCGTCATCGGTATCATGACCTCGTTCCAGGCCATTGCCGCTTCGAAGAATACCAGCCTGTCGGTGGTCGCGCCCGGCATCGCCGAGGCGCTGCTCGCCACCGCCATCGGCCTGCTCGCGGCCATCCCGGCTGTCATCGCCTACAACAAGCTGTCATCAGACGCGAACAAGATCGCCGTGCGCATGGAAGGGTTCTCGGATGAGTTCTCCGCCATACTCTCGCGGCAAATCGATGAAAAAGTCGCGCAGAAGGCCTGAGGTACGATCATGGGTATGTCCGTAGGCATGGCGGGACGCGGCGGGCGCGGCCACAGGCGGCGCGGCCGCCATCACGGTCTGATGTCGGAAATCAACGTCACGCCGATGGTCGACGTGATGCTGGTGCTTTTGATCATCTTCATGGTCGCGGCGCCGCTCCTGACGGTCGGCGTGCCGATCGACCTGCCGGATACGCAGGCCAAGGCGATGAATGTCGATACGCAGCCGATCACCGTCTCGATCAACGCCTCCGGCCAGATCTACCTGCAGGAAACCGAGATCCCGATCGAGGAGCTGGTGGCCAAGCTGCAGGCGATCTCCAAGACCGGCTATGACGAGCGCATCTTCATCCGCGGCGACAAGCTGACAGACTACGGCACCGCCATGAAGGTGATGGCCCGCATTTCTGCGGCCGGATACAAGAACATCGGCCTGGTTTCGCTGCAGGAACAGGATCAGTAGAAGCAAGATGAGGACGGGCCTCACCACATCGGTGATCTTGCATACGGTGGCGCTGGCCTTCGGGCTGTTCACGCTGTCGTCGCCGCCTGCCATGCCTGCGTCCGATGTCGAGTCGGTGGCGGTTGACATCGTGCCGATGGAGGCCATCGCGCAGACACTGCAGGGCGACAAGAAGGCGGTGATGCATGACAAGCCGGCGCCGACGCCGACCAAGCGCCCGGACATCGTCCCCGATGCGCAGAAGGTCGGCGAAAACAGCGTCGATACCGACAAGCCGATCACGGACGAGGCCAAGCCGAAGCCGGTCGACCTGACATCGGCGCCGCCGCCGGCGCCAACGCCGACCGAAAAGCCGAAGCCCGAGGACGCGCCGAAGCCGAAGGAGACGCCGAAGCCGACGCCGGCAACGGAAGTGGCGCCGGTGCCGCAGCCGAAGGAAGAGGTCAAGCCCGAGCCGGTCAAGCAGGTGGAACCGAAGCCGACGCCGGCCAAGGAGCCGACACCAGCGCCGCAGCCGGACAAGACCGCGGCCATCCAGCCGAAGGAAGAGGTCAAGCCGGACGCCGTTGCTGAGGCCATTGCCCAAGAACCGCCGACCGAGACGACGCAGCTTCCAGACTCCGCGCCGGCGCCCGAGGCGCGGCCGAAGCCGCAGCCGGCCCAGGCCGAGAGCGCCAAGGCGCCGGACCGCAAGGACGCCGACAAGCCGGTCAAGGAAGCGTCGTCGAAGCCGAAGTCGGAAGACAAGCAGTTCAACGCGGACGAGATAACGGCGCTGCTCGACAAGCAGAAGCCTTCCGGTGGCGGCGCCAAGCGCTCGGCCCAGCAG
>NZ_RZOI01000149.1:0-10151 GCF_004022645.1 Mesorhizobium sp. M4A.F.Ca.ET.020.02.1.1
CTTCTGGGGGACACCGCTGCTGCTCAACCAGGACCAGCCCTTCGACCGACCCTGGGACATCCGGACCATTGTGCACGGCCATGACGGCTATCTCGACATCGCCGTGCTGATGGGTATTCCGGCGCTTTGCCTGGCGGTCTACACCTTCCTGATCGCGCCGCTGCGCGACTATATGCGCATCCCGCTGCGCAAGGAGAACATCTATCTCGGCGACTTCTTCATGATGGTGTTGCTGTTCGCGGCGCTGAACGGCTTCCTCGAAAGCTTCTTCTTCCGCCGCGCCGACCCCGTCTGGCTGTTCTTCGTGCTCAGCGTGCTCGGGCTGAGGCAGGTGGCGCTGCGGCCGCTGGCGGTGCGCCGCTCTTCCTGAGCTGGCTTCGACGGGGCTTTCCCGCCACGCCGCAAGCGTCTATGGGAAGGCCGTTCCCGCGGAGGCATCCAAATGACAATCAGGCTTGTTCTCGCCGGCTGCGGCAATATGGGTTTCGCCATGCTCTCGGGCTGGCTGAAATCCGGCAAGCTTGCACCGCAAGCCGTGTTCGTGGTCGAGCCCAATGACGCGTTGCGCAAGCGTGCCGAGGCGCTGGGCTGCGGCGCCGCCGCGGATGCCGCCGGAATTCCGGCCGACGCGGTGCCTTCCCTCGTCGTCATCGCGGTCAAGCCGCAAGTGATCCGCGACGTGACCGCCGCCTACAAGCGTTTCGGCGACGGCCGCACCACCTTCCTCAGCGTCGCCGCCGGCACGCCCGTCGCCACCTTCACCGAAATCCTGGGCGACCGTGCGCCGATCGTGCGCTGCATGCCGAACACGCCGGCCGCCATCGGCAAGGGCATGATGGTGGTGTTCTCCAACCCGCTGGTGTCGGACGACACGAAGCGCTTCGTCGCCGACCTGTTGGCGGCGAGCGGCGAAGTGGCCGAGATCGACGACGAAGGCTTGATGGACGCGGTAACGGCGGTGTCCGGATCAGGCCCGGCCTACATCTTCCATTTCATCGAGGCGCTGACGGCTGCAGCCGAAAAGGCCGGCCTGCCGGCCAGGACCGCCGGCCTGCTCGCCATGCAGACGGTCTATGGCGCCGCCTCGCTCGCCGCCGAAAGCCACGAGGACCCCGGCGTGCTGCGCCAGCAGGTGACCAGCCCGAACGGCACGACGGCCGCCGCGCTTGGCGTGCTGATGGGCGAGGAGCGGCTGACGAGGCTTTTGACCGAAGCGGTGGAAGCGGCGCGGCTGAGGTCGATAGAGCTGGGGAAGTAAACTCGATCAGCCGTACAGCATCTCGTCCTGCTTGCGGCGCAAGGCGTAGAGCCTGGTCGTCTCGTCAGGCGCGGCGTTGTCCGCGGTCAGCAATTCGCCTTTCCTGACCGGCTTCAGAACTTTGCCGCCCTCAAGCAGGCCGACGGGCACGGCGCGGCTGGCGCGGGCATCTGTGACGGTCATCGTCCAGGAGCGGTAGCAGGTCTCGCCGATGGCGTCGAAGGTCTCGCCCGCTGCCAGATCGCGCTTGGCGACGGCGCAGACCTCGGCCACCGGCCTCGGCAGCGGCACCATGTCGGGCCGGCGATGGAGCACGATGCGGGCGGCGGTCAGCGGCACTTCCAGCGAGGTCAGGTGGTAGGGCCGGAAGAAGCTGTAGTAGGGGCCGTGGCCGACATGGAGATCGTCCATGCGCTCGATGACGCGCGGATGCGTCGCCTCGACGATGACGAAGACGCCGGGCGCCACGCCCTTGCCGATCGTATAGTCGACGACGCCCTTCTTCGACAGGATGCCGCCATCGGCCTTCGGGATCAGCACCTTGGCGAGCTCGTCGCGGTCGGCCTTGGGACCATGCATGCCTGGGACATCCGGCACCAGACCGGTGGCGTTGGCTATGGCGCACATCTCGACCATGGTTTTCGAGCCGTCGACGAACTCGACCAGCATGCGCGGGTTCATGTTGCGGCGCAGCGCCTCCTCGCGGTAGTCGTCGGGCACCGCGTCATGGTTGAGCGGATTGTTCTTGCCCTTGCCGGCCGAGACGATGGTGTAGCCTAGCGCCGAGGCGAACTCGATCAGTTCCATGCAGCTCGACGGCTCGTCGCCGGCGCCGACCGAATAGACGACGCCTAGCCGGTCGGCTTGCTGTTTCAGATAGCAGCCGATGGTGACGTCGGCCTCGACATTCATCATCACCAGATGCTTGCCGTGCTCCATGGCCATCAGGTCGAAGTCGGCGGCGACGCCGGGTTTTCCCGTGGCGTCGATGACGACGTCGATCAGCGGATTGGTGACCAGCATTTCGTTCGAGGTGATGGCGATCCTGCCGCTCTCGATCGCCTGGCTGACCTTCGAAGCGGTGTCGGCCTCAGCCGCCATGGCCTCGTCGCCATAGGCGATGCGGATCGCGTCGCGGGCGGTGTGCGGGCGCCGTGTCGAGATGGCCGCGACCGAAATGCCGGGCATCAGCATGCCCTGCGTCACCAGATCGGTGCCCATCTCGCCGGAGCCGATAACGCCGATGCGCACCGGACGGCCTTCGGCGGCCCGTCTGGCGAGATCGCGGGCAAGCCCGGTCAGGGCGACATTGGTCATGCGGAAACGTCCATGCTTTTTTATTTGAAGCGGCAATAGCAGGCAACCGCCCTCCATTGCCAATGAAACCGGCAAAACGGCGGCAATTTCTCTGGGATTTGGAGCAATTAAAGGAAAAGCGCGCAGCGGTTTTCCTTCGGCGCCTTTGACTCTCCAGCCAAGGCAGGAACGAGCGCAGAAACACATAGTTTGAACGCAACCGCACACGCCATACCCATGCGCTCCGCCGCTGCGCGCCGAAGCTGTATCGTTCACCCCCGAACCCGCATGGCGCGTTGTCGCACCGGGGGACACGGCATCATGATGGCTGGCCCAATGGCAAGCCTTTGCACCGGAGGCCGGCTTCGCTGCGAGAAGTATTCAGGCCGCGATTCTGCCGGCGGTTGAACCCTTGCTGCCCACGGTCATATTTTGCTGGAGGCACATTGCCTTGCCGGTGCTGGAAGACCGGCCGACGCCAGCGCGTGATTCTATGTGCGCCGCGTTTTGTACTTCGTTTGCGCGAAGGGTACTTTTGCTCCTTTCACGCCAATTGGCGTTCCTTTCACACCAAATGGCGGGTCAGCGGCCCGTCCTTTCTGTGCCATTTTTGCTACATCCGGCGAAACTAATGGCCGGATTCTCGTTTTTGGCGGGCCCCCAAATGAATAAGCGCTCACACGTTGCGAAATTTTGATAGATAATCGTGGGAGAGCTCCGGTGGCAGGCTTGGGCACTGAGCGCCTAAAAAAACAACACGGGCGCGGGGATACAAAGTCACGGGGTAGAAATGAACAGGACGGGTAATGTCACCGTTGGCTGGCGCATTGCGCTCGCCATGACAGTTTCGATGCTGGCTTGTGGGACTGCTAGCGCACTCACGCTCAAGGAAGCCATAGCGGTCGCGGTCGAATCCAATCCGGAGATCGGCCAGGCGATCCAGAACCGCGAGGCGATCGAATTCGAGCTGCGCCAGGCGAAGGGTCTCTACCTTCCGAGCGTCGATCTGGAAGCATCGGCCGGCGCCCGCCGTCTCGACAATCCATCCCGGCGCGCGCTTTCCATAGAGGATGACGCGCTCTATCCGGCCGAAACCGATCTGACGGTCTCGCAGACGCTCTATGACAGCGGCGCAAGGCGCGCCGAATTGAACCGTCAGGCCTCACGGGTCGACGGCGCGTCGTTCCGGGTGCTGGAGCGGTCCGAATTCATCGGGCTGTCCGTCGTCCAGGACTATCTGGAATACATGCTGCAGGCTCAGATCGTCTCGGAGGCGAAGAAGAACCTCGGCTTCCATCAGTCCATTCTCGGCGACATCCAGCAAGGCATCGCCGGCGGCGCGCTGAACGAGGCCGACCGCCAGCAGGCCGAGGAGCGGCTGTTCGCCGCCAAGGCGCGCATGCAGGAAGCCACCGAGGAACTTGAAGCCGCCAAGATACGGTTCTTCAAGACCGTTGGAAAACCGCTGACCAATGCTTCGCGGCCGGGCGATGTCTCCGCTGCCCTGCCGCGCTCGCTTGACGAGGCGATCGGGCTGGCGCGGCAGAACAATCCGCGCGTGCACATGGCCAACAGCGACATCGACGCCGCCGCATCCCTGGTCGACGCCGCACGGGCGAAATTCGGACCGTCGATCATCGCCGAGGGCGTTGCCCGCGCCGGCACCGACATCGACGGCAATGACGGTGATACCAGCGACCTGCAGGCGCGGGTGGTGCTGCGCTGGAACCTCTATCGGGGCGGCATCGACAAGGCCAACGAGCAGGAACAGATCCGTCGCACCAGCGAACAGCGCCTTGCGCTGCATCAGGTTCTGCGCGAGATCGAGGAAGCGGTCCGCACCTCCTGGGACCGTCGCTTCCGGCAAGCCGACCTGGCAAAGACACTGAAGCAACAGGCCGCCGCCAATGAAAGGCTGGTCGGGTCCTATCGCGAGCAGTTCAAGGTCGGCCAGAGATCGCTGCTCGACGTGCTCGACGCGCAGAACACGCGCTTCAACACGGCGACGCTGGCCGATACCGCGTCCTACGCCTCGCTTTTCGCCCAGTACCGCCTGCTGGCGGCGACGGGAGAGCTGCTGAAGACGATGAACATCGCGCCGGCGAAGCAGTCGACGGCCTATGCGCGAACCGAGTTCGGCGTGCCGGAAACCGCCGATACCGAAACCTATGCGCGGACCCCGTCGGAGCAGAAGAACGATCTGCCGTTCGACATCCTCGCGCCAGTCAGGAAGAAGCAGCCGATGTAAGTCGATCGCTGGTCCTTCGGGGCGGGTCGTGAATCAGCAGCCACATATCCTGTCGCCCAAAGAGGCGTTCAAGGCCTGTTTTTCGGCCGTTGCGGCGTATCTCGGCAGGCCGAGCGCGGAGACCGTGCTGTTTGCCGGGGTCCCGATCGGGGAGTCGCGCATCGAGATCGCCGATATCAGGCACCTGGCCGAGCGCATCGGCCTGGAGGTCAGCGAATTCAACCATCGTGATTTCCTGCGCGGACGCGTCGACCTTCCGGCCATCGTTTTCCGCGTCAGCCAGTTGCCCGTCGCGCTGCTGGCGGAAATCGACAGCGGCGACTACCTCACCGCCCCTCAGGAAAACGGCCGCACTACGATCAGCAAGTCCGAGCTGGCCGAAAGCTATATCAGCGGCGGCGCGTCCTTCTCGATCACCTACGCCAACACCACCGAGGCGATGAAGGTCGGCTCGGCGCCGAAGATCGAGCGCCGGCACTGGCTAACCGGAACGATGGGTGCGTTCTGGCGCACCTATTCGAAGGTCGTGCTGTCGGCGATCTTCATCAACATGCTGGCCATCGCATCGCCGATCTTCACCATGAACGTCTACGACAGGATCCTGCCGAACAAGGCGATCGCGACGCTCTGGGTGCTGGCGCTGGGCATCGGCGCAGTCATCCTGTTCGACCTGCTTTTGAAGACGGCACGCGCCTCGCTCATCGACTATGCCGGGCGCAGGGCGGATCTTAGAATATCCTATCTCCTGTTCGAGAAGGTGCTGAACTCTTCGCTATCGACGCGGCCCGGTTCAACCGGCGAATACGCAAGCCGCGTCACCCAATATGAATTTGTGCGGGAGTTCTTCACCTCCAACACGATCAGCGTCTTCATCGACACCGTCTTCGTCTTCGTCTTCCTGCTGGTCATCTACGCAATCGGCGGCTGGCTGGTGGTCATCCCGGCGCTTGCCTTCGTGATCTCCATCATCGTCGGACTGGTGACGCAGCGCCGCATCGGCAAGCGCGTGGCGGCCTCGATGAACGAGGCCTCGCAGCGCCAGGCGCTGCTGGTCGAATCCATCTCGACGCTGGAAACGATCAAGTCGCTGCGCGCCGAGGCGTACCTGCTGCGCAAATGGGGCGAGCATTCCAAGAACGCTGCCAACACGTCGGAAAAGATCAAGCAGCTTTCGGCCGCCGCCGGCAACATCACCGGATCCATCCAGCAGCTGGTGACCGTCGCCCTGGTCGTGGCCGGCGCCTATGCCTTCTCGGAAGGGTATGTCTCCACCGGGGCAATCATCGGCACGGTCATGCTGGCAAGCCGGGCCGTGGCGCCGCTTGGCCAGATCGCCATCACGCTCTCCCGGTTCCGCCAGGCCATGCTGTCGCTGAGGATCGTCAACTCGATCATGTCGCAGCCGGAGGACAGGCCGGACACGGTGGGTTTCGTCAATCGCCCGATCCGCAACGGCGCGATGGCCTTCAAGAATGTCGGCTTCGTCTATCCCGGCTCCGAAACCGAGGTACTGAGCGGGCTGAATTTCTCGGTCAAGCCTGGCGAGCGTGTCGGCATTATCGGCCGCATTGGATCGGGCAAGACCACGATGGGACGCCTGATCGGCAGGCTTTTCCTGCCGAGCTCGGGGGAGCTGCTGGTCGACGGCATCGATATCCGCCAATACCACCCCTCGGAGGTGCGCGCCGCGGTCGGCATCGTCGCCCAGGCCGGCGACCTGTTTTCGGGCACCATCAAGGAGAACCTTTTGATGGCGGCGCCGGAGGCGAGCGACGAGGCCATCATCGAGGCCGCGAAGGCCGCCGGTGTCGATGAATTCGTCTCCCGTCATCCTCGCGGCTACGACATGAATGTCGGCGAGCGCGGCACCAACCTGTCGGGTGGCCAGAGGCAAGCGGTGGCGATCGCGCGCCTGCTTTTGACCAGACCGAAGATCGTCTTTCTCGACGAGCCGTCGGGGTCGATGGACCTTGCCTCGGAACGGCAGCTGATCAAGCAGCTGAAGGTGGCTTTCGAGCGAAACACGACGCTGATCGTCTCGACCCATCGCTTCAGCATGCTGGAGCTGGCCGACCGCCTCATCGTCATCGATCAGGGCAAGATCGTCGCCGACGGGCCGAAGGAACAAGTCATCCAGGCGCTGCAGAAGTCGAGCGCCTGACTGGGACAGGGTAGATGCTTGCAAGGGAAGATCGTCCGCCGCTTTTCGCGTCGGCCTCGATATACATCATAGCGGCGCTGTTCGTCGCTTTCGTCGGCTGGGCAGCCTTCGCCGAAGTCGACGAGATCGCGCGCGGCGACGGCAAGGTCATACCTGCCTCGAAGACCCAGATCATCCAGGCCAGCGAGGCCGGCGTTGTCCAGGAGATCGCCGTCAAGATCGGCCAGGTCGTCAAGAAGAACGACCTGATCATCCGCCTCGACAATACGGGCAACAGCTCCAGCCTCGGCGAGCAGCAGGCCAAGGCGCGCGCTTTGCAGACGCGCATCGCAAGGCTCAAATACGAGCAAAGCGGCAACATTGCCGGCCCCTTTCCATGCCCGGCCGACATCCAGTCGGTCGCCCCGGAAATCTGCGACAATGAGCAGAGGCTGCTCGTTGCGCGGCGTGGAAACTTCGAGAACAAGCTGTCGGTGCTCAAGTCGCGCCTCGACCAGCGCGAGAAGGAACTGGACGAGGCAACCGCCAATTTCGACCGCCTGTCGAAGAACCTGATCGTCAGCGACCAGGAGGCCAAGCTGGTCGAAGCGATGGTCAAGAAGGGGCTGATGGCCAGGACCGAGCAGCTTCGCGTCGAGCGCGAGCAGACCGAGCTGAACGGCCAGCTCAATCTCGCCGGCGAGACCATAAAGAAGGCCAAGGCGGCGATCACCGAGGCGCAGCTGCAGGTGGATGAGCTCGGCCTGCAGCTGCAGCAGGAGGCCCTGGACGAGCTCACCCAGGCGCTGGCCGAGCTTTCGGTCGTGGAGGAGACCATCCGCGGTGCCACCGACAAGGTGGCGCGCACCGATATCCGCTCGCCGGTGGACGGCATCGTCAACACGCTGGACCTGAACACGCTGGGTGCCTTCGTGCAGCCTGGCGCGGTGGTCGCCGGCATCGTCCCGACCTCGGAAACCCTGCTGGTCGAAGCGCGGGTCTCGCCGCGCGACGTCGCCTTCATCCGGCCGGACCAGGAAGCGCTGATCAAGGTCACGGCCTACGACTTCTCGATCTTCGGCGGCATCGAGGGAAAGGTCTCGAACATCACCGCCGACAGCCTGGTCGATCAGAAGACCGGCGAACCGTACTACCAGGTGCGTGTCGCCACGGAAAAGTCGACACTGGCAAGGGACGGCAAAACCTATTCCATCATTCCAGGCATGATCTGCTCGGTCGACATCAAGACCGGACGAAAGACAATCCTGACCTATCTCTTGAAGCCGATCAACAAGGCACGCGAGGAGGCGATGAGTGAGCGATAGCATCACACCTGCCATCCCCCAGGGCGAGCGGCTGCTCCTGCCGCTGACCGCCGAGGATTTCGGACCGGAATTCCGCGTCGTCGCACGTGGCGGCGTGCGCCGCGGCATCCGCCTCGAGCGCGCCTTCTGGGTGACGCTCAAACAGATGGCCGAAAGCCGCAAGTGCACGATCGGCATGCTGGTCGACGAGATTGCCGAAAGCCACGCCGAACAGGGGAACCTGACCTCGGCGATCAGGGTCGCCTGCATGCGCGGACTGGCGCAGGAGAACCTTGCACTGCGCAAGCTTGCCTCGATCAGGACGATCACCGCGATACTTGTCGCCTGCCCTTCGCCGGCCTTCGCGCTGTCGTCGTCGAAGAAGATCCTTACTTTCAACGCGCCGTTCCAGCAGCTGGTCAAGCGCCAGTTGCCGGCGAGCCCGAATGACGATGCGCGGCACGACCTGAAGCTGGCGCTCGACCTCAACGTGGCCGATATCTTCGCCCGGCTCGAGGCCAATGGCGAAACGCCCGTGAATACCGGTTTCGTCATAGGCGTCGGCGAGCGCCGCTACCGTGGCCAGCTCAACGTGGCGCGCGCGCCGGTGGCCGAGCCGGAATTGCTGATGGCTTTCGTCTTCAGCGGCTGACCCCGGAGGGGCCGGGAAGGTGTTCAGCGCGGGCCCATGCGGGTCGGCGCCACAATCGCGGAGACCATGTCCGGCTCCAGGCCCTCGCCGGGGGCAACCGCGGCAACGCCGCCCTTGATGTCGGCCATCTCGGCGCCGCCGGTCTTGGAGCCATGGATCCAGGCCCGGTCCATGCTGAAGGAATAGAGCGGAACGTAGTCGGGCAGATCGCTGTCACGCCTGACGGCATTGCCGAGACTGTCAAGGATGAAGGCACCGCTGGCGGTACTCACCGACAGCACGGCGTGGAAGAATTTCCGTTTGCGGTCCTGAAGAACGACGAGCGACATGCTCTGCGCCGGAACGCCGGCCTGCAGCAGCGCCGTCATCTTGAGAATGGCGAAATCCTCGCAGTCGCCGGCTCGGCGCTCGAGGATTTCCGAAGGCTTCGCCCAATAGTCCAGCTTGCCATAGACGGCGCTGTCCTTCCGGTAGGCGATCAGGCGGTTGATGCTCGTGTTGATGAAAGCCAGCCTGTCGCTGAACCCCTTGCCCTTGGCGGCGTCGACGATCGCGACGAAGGAGGTGTTCTTGCGTTCGCATGCGCTGCCGGCCGAGCAGTCGACGATCGCCCGGTAGACGGGCGCCCAGCGCGCCGCAACCGGGAAGTTGCGCATCGACAGCGCGACCGAGCCGAACACGCCCGAAATGATCGCGGCCGTCTGGATAGGGTCAATGCCGGCGCCACCCTGCGCCGCTGACGCGGCCTCCGCACGCTCGACCTCGCCGAAGCCATAGGCACCGGAGACCATGCCGATCCTGTATGACGCCGCAGGCTGCCAGGGCTGATATCTGGCCAGCGAAACACCGCCCAGGCTGAGGGGTGCCCGGACCACTTTCGCAAGCGTTCCCGTGAATGCCGAATCACCCGGCGCTGCGCTCGCCGATGACGGTTGCGGCATCCCGCAGAGGCCGATCGCCAGCACGAGAACCTCGAGTCCGGCTTTCCCCAGCAGAGCTTTTTGTGTTTTCATGACGCCCACCTTTGACTGTGGACGCTATCAATCCTGTCTCAAATTATTGGAAATGAAGGTGGATAAGTTTGCAGCAATTCATTTCATCTACTTTATCTAAAATTTTATTCTTATTTATACTTATATTTGCCAAACCCGGCCCGCCGACCCTCACCAAAACGGGTCCGGAAAAGCACTAGTATACCGGGTTATATGGCGAAGGTTTACCATGCGTAAAAAATAGCAAAGTTACTATATCAT
>NZ_RZOI01000014.1:0-25028 GCF_004022645.1 Mesorhizobium sp. M4A.F.Ca.ET.020.02.1.1
GAGCATAATTGGACGGATCGAACACGATAAGGGCGTAGGCGGGCTGCACATAGTCGGCCATAGGCTTGGCGATCAGGGAAACGGTGATCAGGCCGGAGAGAAGGCGTCGCCGCATCATGCTAATTGCTCCTTGTCTGGTTGAGGGAATTGCTTGAGAAGTTCGCCGGCCCAATCGAGGCCGCGCGCGATCAGGAACTGCGAGGCAAAGCTGCCTTGCCCGTCTTCGGACAGGATCCTGTCGATCAGAGTCTGCGTGGCCGGATCGGAAGCACCGCAAAGCGCAAGAGCGATGGGGCCAAGCCCGAGCTCGAACAGACGGTTGCCGCGGCGCGATTGCAGATAATACTGACGCTTCGGCGTGGCGCGGGCGATCAATTCGATCTGCCGCTCGCTTAAACCGAAGCGTTCGTAGGCTGTGCGCGCCTGGGGTTCCACGGCACGATCATTGGGAAGGAAAATGCGCTGCGGGCAGCTTTCGATGATTGCCGGCGCTATGGCAGAGCCCGCGATATCAGCCAGCGACTGCGTAGCGAAGACAACCGACACGTTCTTCTTTCGCAGCACCTTCAGCCATTCGCGGATGCGGGCGGCGAACAGCGGATTGTCGAGATAGACCCACGCCTCGTCGAGCATGATCAGCGTGGGCCGTCCGTCGAACCGTTCCTCAAGTCGCTGGAACAGATAGGTAAGCACCGGCAGCAAAGCGCCTTGGCTGTGCATCAGCTCCTCGGTCTCGAAACACTGCACATCCGACAAGGCCAGCCCATCATGATCGGCATCGAGCAGGCGGCCGAAGGGACCGTCGAGCGTGTAGGGCATCAATGCGGACTTCAGCGCATTGGATTGAAGCAGGACCGAAAGGCCGGTCAGTGTGCGTTCCTGCGCCGGCGCGGTGGCAAGGCTGGCCAGCGCTGACCAGATAGCCTCCTTCACCTCCGGCGTGACGGTGACGTTCTCGTGGGCAATAAGGCTGGCGATCCATTCGGCCGCCCAGCTTCGGCTAGCCTGGTCGTTGATGCTGCGCAGTGGCTGAAAGGCAAGGGAACCGTCCGCTCCTAGCGCGTGGTGTTCTCCACCCATGGCAAGTGTTGCAGCACGGGCCGAATTGCCTTTGTCGAAGACATAAACCTGGGCGCCGGCATAGCGCCTGAACTGCAGAGCAATCAGAGCAAGCAGAACCGACTTGCCGGCGCCGGTCGGACCAACAGCCAGCATGTGGCCGACATCTTCGACGTGGGTGGAAAGCCGAAACGGTGTCGACCCGCTGGTCTCGGCAACGAGAAGCGGTGGCGCTTCGGTTTGGGTGACTTTCGCGAGATACTCGTTTGTCGCAGGACCGGCCCAAACCGACGACAGCGGCATGAGATGGGCAAGGTTCAAAGTATGAACGAGCGGTTGGCGAACGTTAGCGTAGACATGGCCAGGCAATGAGCCGAGCCAAGCCTCGACCGCATTGACGCCTTCTCGGATCGTGGTGAAACCGATCCCATTGATGATGCGCTCGACCGCGCGAAGCTTCTCTGCAGCGGCTTGGCGATCCTCGCCCCACACCGTCACGGTCGTGGTGAGATAGCCGAAGCTCACATGATCGCCGCCCAATGCCTGAAGGGCTTCGTCGGCATCGAGCGCCTTGTTGTCGGCATCGCTGTCGACAAGCGGGACCGGCTCGTTGGTAATGACCTCGCGTAGGATTGCCACGATCGATTTGCGCTTGGCAAACCACTGCCGGCGCAACCGCGTCAGCGTCTTCGTGGCTTCCGTTTTCTCGAGCGGAATGAAGCGCGTCATCCAGCGATAGGCGAAATCCTGATGATTGAGGGCATCGAGAATCCCGGGCCGGGTGAGGTTCGGAAAGCCGAGGATGGTCAGTGTGCGAAGATGCTGCTCACCCAGCATCGGCTCCAGGCCACCGGCAAGCGGCGCATCGACCAGGATGGCATCCAGATATATCGGCGTTTCCGGGACCATGATAGGATGGCGTCGAGGCGAAATCGTGCCGTGGAGATAGGTCAACGTCTGAGCATCATCGAGGACGCGTACTTCGGGCATGAAGCCCGAGAAGAGATCGAGCACGCGGTTGGTCTCGTCACGGAACCTCGCCAGATCCTGGCGCCAGTCTCTTTCTCCTTGGGAATAATGAGAGTCGACGAGCGCGCTTTCCGCGCGCGCCTGGGCGTCGGGCGGTGGCATAAACACTAAGGTCACATGATAGCGGCTCTCGTAGTGCGCTACCTTCCCCTCGAAAGCAGCGCGGCGTTCTTCGTCGACCAGCCACGACGCGGCGTCAGGAAAATGCGAGTTCGGATAGCCCAGCGCTTCTATGCGCTCGGCCTCAAAGAACAATGCCCAGCCAGAGCCAAGGCGTCTGAGAGCATTGTTCGCCCGGCCGCAAATGCCGACGAGTTCAGCCTCCGTCGCACTTTCGAGATCCGGGCCGCGGAACCGCAACGTCCGCTGAAAGCTGCCGTCCTTGTTGAGCACGATGCCGGGCGCCACCAAGGCAGCCCAGGGTAGATGGTCGGCAAGCCGGTCGGCTTTGCTTCGATATTCCGAAAGGTTCAGCATGCAAGCCACCCCTTCAGACGAAGGTGGCGCACAAGCACGCTGGCGAAGTCCGGATCGCGTCTTGCGGCAAAGACCGCTAACGAGTGGCCCGCGATCCAAAGCACCAGACCAGCAATCCATTGCTGCAAGCCGAAGCCAATGGCCGCGGCCACTGTACCGTTGAGGATCGCCACCGCGCGCGGAGCCCCGCCGAGCAGGATCGGCTCGGTCAGCGCCCGGTGGACCGGTACTGCGAAGCCCTCGATATGCTGCTCCCCGGCGGCCATCAGACGAGCGCCCCACCACCGAAGGAGAAGAAGGAGAGGAAGAAGCTCGATGCCGCGAAGGCGATCGACAGACCGAAGACGATCTGAATCAGGCGCCGAAAACCACCGGCGGTGTCGCCGAAGGCAAGCGTCAGGCCGGTGGTGATAATGATGATCACCGCAACGATCTTGGCGACCGGTCCCTGCACCGACTCCAGGATCTGCTGCAGCGGCTGCTCCCACGGCATGCCGGAGCCGGCCGCATAAACGGGGGCCGTGATAAGAAACGCGAGCGCTGTGGACGAAAGAAAGCGAAGCTTCTTGCGCATGAGGAAGGCCTTTCAAAGCTGCTGGAGTTGCGAAAGCGTGAGCGGGGCAACGGCGTAATCGCCGCTGCCGTCGAGACCGGTGACCTCGGCGATTGCGTCGATGTGGCGCGACGAGCCGCGGCCGGCGATGAAGACGAGCAGGTCGACGGCATCGGCGATGAGGCGGCGGGGAACGGTGACGACTGCTTCCTGTGCGAGCTGCTCGATACGGTAGAGTGCGGAGCGCGCCGAATTGGCGTGAACCGTGGCGATGCCGCCGGGGTGCCCGGTGTTCCATGCCTTCAGCATGTCGAGTGCTTCCGCACCTCTTACTTCGCCGACGATGATGCGGTCGGGCCTGAGCCGCAGCGTTGAGCGCACGAGATCGGCAAGGGTGACCGAGCCCCGCCTCGTTCTCAGGGCAACGCAGTCCCTGGCCGCGCACTGCAGTTCGCGCGTGTCCTCGATGAGGATCACCCGCTCGTCGCATTCTGCGACCTCCGCCAGCAGCGCATTGGCAAGGGTTGTCTTGCCCGAAGACGTGCCGCCGGCGACCAGGATGTTGCGCCGCTCGCGGACTGCCCTCTTGAGCACATCGACCTGCAGCGGCAGCATGATCCGGTCCGCGACATAGTCGGCCAGCGTGTAGAGCTTTGCCGCTGGTTTACGGATGGCAAAGCATGGCGCGAGCACGACCGGCGGCAGCAGACCCTCGAAGCGCTCGCCCGACGGCAGTTCGGCACTGACAATCGGATTGTCCGCGTGCGCCTCGACCCGCACATGGGAGGCGACCAGGCGGATGATGCGTTCCGCCTCGGACGGGTGCAGATGCACGCCCGTATTGACTCGGCCCTCGCCCAGCCGGTCGAGCCGCAGCGCACCGTCGGGATTGACCATCACCTCGATGACGGACGGATCGGCAAGGGCTTCGGTGATTGCCGGACCCAGGGCGGTGCGCAGCATGACACGCCGCCGGTGGTCGGCCTCGGGATGAGAGCTCATCCTTCCCCTCCCCCACCATTGTCTTTGCTAAGCGACCTTTTGCCGGAAGCGATCTGGCGGCCGACCTGCTCAACGAATTTGTCAAAACGCTCCTGGGCAATCGCCTGGGTCGCCCTGTCCGGCACAGGCGTGTGGGCATGAAGCGTGATCGAAAAGCGGATGAAGAGCGCCAGACTCTCCAGGATCACCTCGGCATCGCGCCTGACGTGGGCAAGGTCGCGGGAGAGCCGGTCAAGCCTTACGCCGTAGCGCCGATCGAACTCGTTCTCGCCACGCCGCTCGATGAACGCCTCGACCGCCTTCGCCACGATCGCTGATTTGGTCGTTGACGGATCGCGACTGAGGTTGTCCAGTTTCTCGCTGAGCTCCGGCTCAAGCAGAAACTGATGGCGAATGCGGTGGGGCTTCATGCGGCTCGTTCCGACGGCCCGGCGTTGCGCCGGCGACGGGAGAAGGATCGGCCAGACGCTCAAAATTGCTTATGGCCGTTATCTACGCTGAGATGCGCTCTGCAACTCAGCGGACTTCAGAAGCCGGGAATGACATCCTTGTCGTCGCCCCTGCCCTCGTTGATACCGTAGGCGCGGGCCGCAGTGGAAATCCGATCCATGACACGCTTGTCCGCGAGCGCTTCGCTGTCATCGTCTGCGGGCTTCAACAGATCGGCCTGATCGGGCTCTTGAGAGACAACAACGTCTTCTACGGGCAGGCTTGGATGGCGTTGCTGCTGAACGCCTCCCTCGTCTTCAACTGGCGCGTCGGCGCTTTCGTCGTCCGCAGCAAGTCGGCTATCGACGCTGCACACTTGTCCAGTCCAGCCGTCCGGGCGTGATGCAGGGCAGTCCGCATAGGGACCGTCGCGCAGCACCGGCGCAGGCAGCACCCGGTCTGTGAAATTCTGATCCTGATAATAGCGCAGCTTCTTGGCGCGGATCGGCGGCAACCCAGAAACCAGGACCAATTCGTCTGACGGCGGCAATTGCATCACCTCGCCTGGCGTCAGGAGCGGGCGCGCGGTTTCCTGGCGGCTCACCATGACATGCGAAAGCCAGGGCGCAAGCCGATGGCCCGCATAGTTGCGCATCGACCTAAGTTCGGTTGCGGTGCCGAGGGCATCCGAGATGCGCTTGGCCGTGCGTTCGTCATTGGAGGAAAAGGCAATTCGCACGTGGCAATTGTCGAGAATAGCATTGTTCTCGCCATAGGCCTTTGAAACCTGGTTCAAAGATTGTGCGATCAGATAGGAGCGAATGCCATAACCTGCCATGAAGGCGAGCGCCGTCTCGAAGAAGTCGAGGCGACCGAGCGCCGGAAACTCGTCCAGCATCATGAGCAGTTGATGCTTACGGCTCTTCTTCGGGTCCCCCTCCAGGCGCTCCGTCAACCGCCTGCCGATCTGGTTCAAGATCAGTCGCACCAAAGGCTTGGTGCGCGAGATATCCGAAGGCGGCACGACCAGATAGAGCGACAGCGGTCGCTCTCCATCCACTAGGTCAGCGATGCGCCAGTCGCAGGACGAAGTGGCCGTCGCGACCGTTGGATCACGATAAAGCCCGAGAAAGGACATGGCGGTCGAGAGGACGCCTGAGCGCTCGTTCTCCGACTTGTTCAGGAGTTCGCGAGCCGCCGAGGCCACTACGGGATGGACCTGAGGGTTATGCCCCGTCCCGAGATGGTTTGTCGTCGTCATCCGCTGTAGCGTTGCGGCAAACGAGCGTTGCGGGTCCGACAGGAAGGTGGCGACGCGGGCCAGCGTCTTTTCCTCTTCAGCGTAGAGCACGTGCAAAATGGCGCCAACTAGGAGTGAATGGCTGGTCTTCTCCCAGTGGTTCCGTCGCTCCAGCGCGCCCTCGGGATCGACGAGGATGTCGGCGATGTTTTGAACGTCTCGGATCTCATCTGGGCCTTTGCGTACCTCCAGCAGCGGGTTGTAGCGTGCCGATCTCGGGTCGGTCGGATTGAACAGAAGGCAGTACGAGAATTTCGACCGCCAGCCGGAGGTCAACTGCCAATTTTCGCCTTTTATATCATGAATGATGGCAGACCCGGTCCAGGAAAGTAGCGTTGGAACAACCAGCCCCACGCCCTTGCCCGAACGCGTCGGCGCAAATGCCATGACGTGCTCCGGGCCGTCATGGCGCAGATAGCGATCGTTCAGCCTACCGAGGAAAACGCCCGCCGGCCGTAACAACCCTGCCGTCTCGACCTCATGAGTCGTGGCCCACCGTGAAGACCCATAGGTCGTAACCGACCCGCGCTGTCGCGCGCGCAAAAGCGAGCCAGCGATTGCGGCGGCACAGCCCAGGAATCCGCTGGCGCCTGCAAGCGTACCGGCTTTGTCGAAGACCTCCGGCGCATAAGCATCGAAGTGGAACCACCATTCAAACAGCTTCCACGGCTTGTAGATTGGCCAGCCGGCGAAGAGAAACCATGGTGCGCCGAGAGGCGTCTGGTAGGTCAGCATTTGAGCGCACCATTGGGTTGCCGTCCATACGCCGATAATGACAATTGCGCACACAACGGCGATCTGCCCGATCAGTAGCTTCGTAGGTGTCATCGGCTTGGCCCGCTGAACAACGCGACCTAGCATCGCGCGGCGCAGCCGGGACAGGAATGTTCCTCACATACGATTTGGGAGCAATGAACGACTTCCTACGTATCAGGTCGGTCAGCACGCGTGTTGCGCCTTCACGCGACACCATCCGCCACTCCATCCTTTCCATTCACCCTGAGGCCCGGCGCCGCCGACAGTTGCGTGACCGCTCCTCCGCAAAGTTATCTTCTGCGTTCAGGGAGCCACGGCGCCTGGGCTGGCTGATGAACACCGTCCGCTCGCGCATGTGGGGTCGAATTGATTTGTGCCCAAGTGGAGGCAGGCTCGTCTTCCAACAGTTGCCGCAGTTCCCCTGGCTCGAACGCCATCATCGGTGGGGAAGCGGGTTCATCCTCCAACAGTTGCCGCAGTTCCCCTGGCTCGAACGCCATCATCGGTGGGGAAGCGGGTTCATCCTCCAACAGCTGCCGCAGTTCCCCTGGCTGGAACGCCATCATTGGTGGGGAGGCAGGCTCGTCCTCCAACAGTTGCCGCAGTTCCCCTGGCTCGAACGCCATCATTGGTGGGGAGGCAGGTTCGTCCTCCAACAGTTGCCGCAGTTCCCCTGGCTCGAACGCCATCATTGGTGGGGAGGCAGGCTCGTCTTCCAACAGTTGCCGCAGTTCCCCTGGCTCGAATGCCATCATCGGTGGGGAGGCGGGTTCATCCTCCAGCAGCTGCCGCGGCTCTTCCTCGTGCGGCAAGCGCCTCCTTAGCCGGTCTTGCAGCGCCTGCCGATCGGCAACGAGGTTGTCGAGGGGCAGCGGCTCGTGGTCTGGCCGCTGCCCTTTCACCAATCGTTCAACCAGCGCCCACGTGCCCTCCAGGACAAATACGCCGCAATCATAATGGTTCGTCTGTCTGGCCATGGGGGCTGGCGCCAAGGTGGCATTCAGCAGTCCTGCGAGCTGTTTTGCAGGCACGTCGTTATATCCCTCTCGCTGGAGGGAGTCGTAGTGATAGGCGAACCGCCTTTCCGGGTCGCGGCGATCAACGAGCAGCAGCGACCAATGGGTGCCGGGGCTAGTAGCCGTGCCATTATTCACTGGCAAGAACAGGAAGTCGGCTGTGGCGTTGTTTTGATTATAGATGGACTGCAATATGCCTCGAGCGTCTTGCGGCGACGTGTGTCGCAGTAGATGGGATACGGAAGGATCCACCAGCCGAGTCCGGGCAGCGAGCGCCGGATTGATCCCCTGCAGTTGCCCCTCCAGCAAATTGTAATCTCTCTGGATATGGGCGTCGCTCAGCCATTCGGCGGCGCCGAGCACCCGCCCCGTTGCAACGTTGGACGGGGCTGTCGGATCGAGCGCCCCGATCTGAGCCCCAGAGGAACTGGTAGTCAGTGTGGTCACATCAACCAGTGGAAGGCCGCGGTAGGTGCCTGGCAGCCTAGCGGTTGCTGGCGAGGCGGGTTGGGGAGCTCTTGCCGGTGCCGCTGGCCCAGCTTCAGCAGCGGCCCCAACGCGCCTGGTGACTGCGTCTGCCGGATGAGCAGAAAGGACAGTTTCGCGCCCGAGCACAATGCGCGGCAGGATATCCCGGAGGTGAGCCAATGCAGAACTGATACTTAGCCTATTACCATAGGAGACAGCCTTGAAGCTCTCAACATCTTTATCCAGCGATTTGTCGTGAATCCGAGCCGCAATCCCAAGCTTGTTATTTTGACGCAGGTACTGACTAAAATGTCTAAGAAAATTTGTATAGCCGCCCACGGTATCTGGATTCCGTCCGGTCGCAGGCGCTGCCAGGTACTCCTTGGTCGAAGCGGCTCTGTAATTTCTAATGAGCTCGGCATCGTCAGGATAGGGGATCACGACAGGGCGAGCCATAATCTGGGCTCCGCCTGTCGACTTCTTGAGGTAACGCAGTGCGCCAGCCACGGTGGAGGAACCACCCGTACTCTCGTACTCCTTGAGATCCTGATCCAGCGACGAATGGTAAAGCCGAGCAGCAAACCCTGGCTTGTTGTTTTGAAGGAGCCACCGACTAAAGCCGAAAAGAGAATTTACATTGTAAGTGACCGTGTTCGCTTTGGCCTTACCCGCGTGGAATGCTGCCCTCAGCCCTTCGATAGCGGTCGCATCGTTGGAATAGACAGGACGCTTGTCGGCACCGTCGGGGACTACAATTGGACGATCCGGCTGCACTGTCGAGGGCATCGACCCACCACCTCCGGGATGCGGTGCTGGGGTGGATTCGTGCTCATCCCTCTGCCTGACGAGCTGCGCCTCACATTCCGGTGTAGCCACCTTATGAGGATCCTGCATCGGTTCGATCCCCTCCATCTCCTGCTGCAACCAAGCCAAAGCTTGGCGAGCGGCCTGCGCGGCTTCATCAACCGCGGAGGATGTCTCCACACCTCTGGCGGACGCCGGCAGAGCCTGCTCCGCCCGCCGTCGAAAGAGCTCTGGCGAGGCGGATTTCTCCGCCCACAATCTGGGCTGCGTAGCGAGTCCCCGTCCAGATTTATGTGGCACCGCCTCGCTTGGCAGCGGGCTGCTCCTGTCCCGTGCAGCTACCAGCTCCTCCGGGGCGCCCTGGTCGCCGTGGCGCCAGTTCAAGTGAGGGACGGCCTCTCCAAAGTCGGGCGCTTGGTGTTGGTGCGCGGTTGGGGCGAGAGACAATGGTAGATCGGTGCCCTCCTTATAACCTACCGGCAGGAGCTCCTCTGGCCAATCGAATCCCTGCTGTGGTGCGGTATGCTGAGCAGCGTCGCCACGGGGACGAGCCTCCATGCTGACCGCGTTTTCCAGATGATTCCCGAGTATAACGCGCGGCGGGTTCTTGCGGAGATAAACCAGCGCAGATTCGATCGGAGCTCCACCATTAGAGGAGGCGGCCTTGTAGCTCTCAACATCTTTATCCAGCGATTTATCGTAAATGCGACCCGCAATTCCGAGCTTGTCATTTTGACGTAGGTAATGACTGAAATGGTTAAGAGCAGTTGCGTAGCCGCTCGCGGATCTGAAATGTCTGGTGAGCGCGGCGTCGTCAGGATGGGGGTTCAGGACAGCGCGACCCACAATCGGGCCGGCTCCGCCCATCGACTTCATCAATTGACGCAGTGCGCCAGCCACGGTGGAGGAACCACCCCTACTCTCGTACTCCTCGAGATCCTGGCTCAGCGACGGATGGTAAAGCCGAGCAGCAAGCCCTGGCTTGTTGTTTTGAAAGAGCCAACGACTAAAGCCGAAAAGAGAATTTGTGCTGCGAGTGACCGTGTCCGGCCTGGCTTTACCCGCAAGGAGTGCTGACTTCAGCCCTTCGATGGCGGTGGCATCGTTGGAATAAACAGGACGCTTGTCGGCACCGTCGGGGACCACAATTGGACGATCCGGCTGCACTGTCGAGGGCATCGACCCGTCGAGATGCGGTGCTGGGGTGTATTCGTGCTCGTCCCCCTGCATCACAAGTTGCGCCTCCCGTTCCGATGTACCCACCTGATGGGTGGGGAGTTGCATCATCACGCGAGCGCCTGAGTTGCCAACCTCACCTGGTTGCCGCTCAGTGACAGCATGCTGCAGATTGCTTTGGATCCTCTGCCTCTTCGTTGGTCTCAACTCACCTTTACCATGCGAGCCATTGACGAGGACCTCCTCGCCTGGCGCACCCATCAACTCGTCCGCCGCCTGCAGTTCGCCCAAGTGCTGCTCAAAACCGGCTTGGCCGGCCTGTCCGCTTGCTCGTGCGGTACGGCGTGCTGCACCTGCAGCCAAGCTGCCACGATGAATGTCTAGTTTGTACGGGTGCACGCTATCCTCACTTCCACAGATCACATGAGCAACCTACTCAGGCAAGCTTTCGAGAGGCTGACGAGGTCCGCCGCCGCGGAAGGCGAAGGCTGGTTTTCTGCTCAGCGGTTGACGGCCTCGCGTGTTGCGGCCGCGCCGGGTATCACGCCAATCAATCTGAATAGTCGATGCGTCAAACGAACCAGGATGGGATTTTCGTAGCGGGGCTGCTCTACTCACTCTTGTCCTGAGGGCAGAATTCAACCATATCGCCGAGCAACTGGATGCCGATTGGATACCCGATCCGGAAAGCTTCAGCTCCTATGTGACGCGATGATGAGGCCTGGTCTCGCAGCGGCATGCGTTCCGAGAGATGCTGCACCAGGTACGAGGCGACCTTATCCAACAAGGCACCACTTGCGCTGTTTTGTGGAGACGAGCGTCGGCATGCATCCATGCGGGTGCTTGAGTGGTGAAGACTCTGAACGACGGTTCCTATGGCGCTGCCGGCGCAATCAGCTGCTTGGGGACGCGTGACGCAGATCAAAGCTCCCCTTGCCGAGCACGGAGCAGGCGAGTGAGAGAGCAGATGAATAGGCGTGTCGCCAATATTTTCGCATTGCTCTAATCGATTATAGTTGTGAGGAGCAATTTGAGACCATTTACTTGCGGCTCAAGTCACCCATAAAAGAAGGCAAGCACCGATTCGGTAGCTTATCCCCTGTCTTTCGCGTACTCGCGGCCGTGGCGCCGGGTGAACGATTGAAGACCGCCGGTCTCACTCGCAGGTGGGTGCCAGGGCGTGGGGCGGTTGGCAAGCCACAGGAGTAGGACAATGTCGAAGGATTCGGGTAAGGGCGATAATCACGGCGGCGGACCGGGCAAGATCGAGATCACGGTGGTGGTGAACGGCCAGCCCACGCAGGTCGAAGCCAATCCCAACCAGCCGCTTCACGTCATTCGTACCAAAGCCCTTGAGAACACGCAGAATGTCGCCCAACCAGCCGAGAATTGGGAATTCAAGGATGAGGCCGGCAACTTGCTCGACGTCGACAAGAAGCTTGGCGATTTCGGTTTCCCGAATACTGTGACCCTGTTCCTCAGCCTGAAGGCGGGCGTCGCAGGTGCCTAAACCCCAAAGTGTGGATCCGGAGGTCTCCCGAGCGAAGTTTGATCGGGAGATCGGCCGGTTCCGGCCATATGCTGATGTCTATCGGGCTCAGGGCTGCTTCTTGATCGAGGCGACTTTTCCGCGCGCTTTCTTCATTTTCGCCAGCCCCAAGTTAAAGCCACGGGTGGTCAGCGCAGCGAGCGAGGTCGACTTCACCGACTACGACTTAAGACCACCGTCCGTGGTCTTCGTCGATCCGTTTACGCGTGATCCGATTGCCCGGAAAGATCTATACCTGAAAATGCTTAGACGTCCGCCGCTGCCCGGAACGCCGCCGGAGATGATAGGAGCTCTCATCCAGCAGAACGCCGTGCCGCTGACGGACTTCATCCAGGCCAACAGTCCCGAGGACGAACCATTCCTGTGCATGGCGGGCGTCCGGGAATACCACGACAATCCAGCCCATTCAGGTGATCCATGGCTACTTCATCGGGGTTCTGGCGAAGGCTGTTTGGCCTTCATCCTGGACAAGATCATCAAGTACGGAATCGTTCCTATAGAGCAGTTGCAGATTCAACTCCAACCGACAATCGTAGGAATGGTGGTATCCCCTCAGGCGATACAAGAATGACTGGTTTGAGAGATGTAACGATCGTGACTCTCCCGCGCGGCTGCATCTCGACCACGCATGGGCATCTGCGCTCAGTTGGTCGCGAGGGCAATGAGGGGATGGCACTTTGGGTCGGCGTTCAGGAAGACCGGCACTTTGCCGTAACAGAGACGGTTATCCCGGCGCAGCGTCACATTCGAACAAACGATGGCGTTTGCGTGATCGTTGCGGCCGAAGAACTGCACCGGCTCAATGTCTGGCTCTACAAAAGCGGCCTGAAACTCTTGGCCCAGATTCACAGCCATCCGGGCCGCGCCTACCATTCGACGACGGACGACGCTTATGCGGTTGCTACCACGGTTGGGTGTCTGTCGCTGGTGGTGCCGAATTTCGCCCGCGAGCCTTTCGATTTTGCTCGGGTCGCCGCCTATCGGCTTGACGAAAAGGCCAAATGGAATGCGCTCCCTCCCGCGGCACTGTCGCGAATGATCATGATATCGAGTTGAACAATGGCATTCGCTAACTTCATCGATCGCGCCGCCACGGCGGCATCTCAGGTCCTGGCCGATTTTCATCTGGGAGACTTCAAAGCAGCTCTTGAAAAGCAGGTCGTGGCAGTCGCCTTCGACCATCAGGCCGCTTCCTGCGCCGAAGGCCAGGCGACATTAGATCTTGCGGTGAGATTGCTCGCTAGGCTCTACCCGGTTCTGGCGATACTCCCGCTGGACAGCGCGGCGAGCTCTCAAGCCCAAGCGCTGGAGCGCTTGGCAAAGTCGATCAATCCAAAAGTCGGCATCCGGCGTTCCGGCAAGTCTGCCACCGTCTGCGTCGTTGCAGGGGTAACGCGCCCATCACTCCGGTGCCCGATCTTTTTCGTGGGATCGGACGGTTGGGCGGCAAAGCTGTCGCGTACGGACCCGGTGGGCTCTGGCCCAAGTCTGCTGCCTTATGGAGCTGGCGCCGCCAGTTGCTTCGGCGCCGCCAACGTCTTTCGAACTATCTTCGCCGCCCAGTTGACCGGCGCCGAGTTGGACGAAACCATCGACCTCTCGCTATGCAGCTACGACAAGACCAAAGCCGGGGAGGCTGGCCCGATCGACTTTCCAGTCGACCTTGGCGAAACCCACCTCGTTGGGCTCGGTGCGATAGGCCATGGCTCGCTTTGGGCGCTAGCGAGACAACCCGATCTCAAGGGTCGTCTGCATGTAATCGATCACGAAGCGATCGAACTCTCAAACCTGCAGCGCTACGCATTGGCCGGCCAGGCGGAGATTGGTATGTCCAAGGCGGTTCTTGCAGCCACCGCCCTTAGATCGACTGCCCTTGAGGTCGAGGCGCACCCTCTGACGTGGGCAGAATATGTTGCGCGCCGGGGCAATTGGGTCTTCGACCAAGTGGGTGTGGCGCTTGACACCGCCGCCGACCGTCTGGCTGTCCAAGGTGCACTGCCGCGATGGATCGCAAACGCTTGGACGCAGGAGCACGATCTCGGTATCTCCCGGCATGGTTTCGATGACGGCCAGGCTTGCCTTTGTTGCATGTACCTGCCATCCGGAAAATCCAAGGACGAGCACCAGCTGATTGCCGAGGAACTCGGAATACCGGAAGCACACGAGCAGGTGAAAACGCTCCTGCAGACCAATGCCGGAGTTCCCAACGACTTTGTAGTTCGCGTGGCTACAGCGATGGCTGTGCCGTTTGAACCGCTAGCCCCGTTTGTCGGCCAGCCCCTGCGCTCCTTTTATCAGCAGGCTATCTGCGGCGGTCTGGTGTTCCAGCTTAGCGAAGGAAGTCGCCGCGTTCGAACTGTCGTTCCGATGGCCTTTCAGTCGGTGCTTGCCGGGATTATGCTTGCCGCGGATTTGGTCAAACATAGTGCGGGGTTTCCCATGAGCCCGACGACGAGCACTCGGGTGAATCTTCTGCGCCCCCTTGGCTCTCACTTGCACGATCCGAAGGCCAAGGACTCCAGCGGCCGCTGCATCTGTAGCGACGACGATTTCATTGCCGCTTACAGGCGCAAATACGGCGAGCCCGTTGATCAGGTAAGCGATGTCTCGGCCGCCTAAGCAGACGCGCACCTCTCCGTGGACGCAGGGGGCGCGGCTTGTGGGCGTGACCATGGGCGCCATTATGACACGCTTGGCCCGCTCCTTTGCCCGCCTATCGTCCTCCGCGCATGATCCCTGACACCTCCTTGCCGACGTGATGATCCAGCACCAGCCGCCATGGCACCAGAGGCTGGTCAAACCTCCGTTGTTGGCCGGTTTGGACAGTGCTGCATCAGGTCTCGACCGACGTCTCGACAGTCAGGGCTGCTTCGACGGGTGTGAAGATGTCAACATCGACCCCAGGCGCCCGAATCGTCACAATCAGGGCGTACCGAGCCAGAGCGTCGACGCGTTCCAGGTAAGGCTTCTCCTTCCACCAGCCCCCGACCGGGAACACGCCGATCGCGTCACGCTCGGCGAGATCGGCGGCGCTGCCCGACCAGAAATCGGCGTGCAACGAGCCGCGATCGCGGAAGGTGCCGAGCAGCCACTCTTCTCCGCCTCCAGCAGGCGCCCCTTCCTCCTCGTCCCGAGCGGCCTGATTGATGCGGGCTCGGAATTCGTCGACTGTCTCGGTCGCTGACTTTACTCTGAACCGAAGACCATGGGACGCGTAACGATGCCGGCGGGTCCATCCGCGTTCACCGGGGTTGGGTTCGATGAAATAGGACAGCGTGACGCGGAGCTCGACCTGGGCAGCGCCGAGCGCCGCGAGCTGCTCCTTCGGCCAAGGCAGGCGATGCAGCTTCATGTCACGCGTTTTGGCAGCCGCGCCGCCCTCGCGCTGGAAAGGCTGAAGCTCATCTTCAACGATAAGCGTGAGGTCGTTCACCGTTGACAGAAGCGCGCGCCCAAGATCTGGCACGCCATAACCATAGCGCCGCACGAGCGCCTGGATCTCGCCCTTCGCTCCGTTGCACGCATCGATGCGTGCGCGCATCGCCGGAGTCCATTCGGCCGAGTGGACGATCAGGGCGCGAACCGTTTCAGGCCACAGCTCGGGGCGCGCTGATAGAATTAGTCCCGCCATCCGTGCGGCATGGGCCGTTGCCGCGCTCGTATCTCCGAGGGTGGTGAAGTGGCGCAGTTCGGGTCGATAGAAAGTGGTCAATATCTGCAGATCGTCGATCGGCTCGCCAGGCAACACACCGTCATGGGCGAGATTGCCGCCTTCGAAGACGACCTCGGGCTTCACCGGCCACTGCCTGTCCCAAACGACCGAAGTGCGACTGCGCGGCGAGAGCTCGCCGACCGGCGCGATCGGAGCGTAGCCCGCAAAGTCGGTGTCAATGATATCGACCTTTTCTGTGAAAGCGCCGACCGTCAGCGCATTCCAGGCCTGAGAAGGATCATCGACTGCTTCCAGATCGTTGCGCGTCAAATGCTCGGCCGGCATGAGGTCATCGCCGATGTTGCCGGCAGAGAGAACGATCAAGCGTCGCTGTTCCTCTTCGAAACAGAGTTGGTCGATAGCGGCAGACCACGATGTGGGCCTTCCACGCGCCGGACTGGCGCTTGTCACAGCCATTGCGATCGCGCGGCGGCGCTCCGGCGCCTGCACCTCGGCGCGGGCGATCGCTTCCGCGGTGATCGCGCCATAGAGTTCTGGATCGTTTGCCTCGTCTTCTGGCGGAAGGATACGAACACTCTCCAGCCGAAAGGGCAATGGAACTGGATCGCCTCCGACCAGGAGCGGGACCAGATCACCGTACAGGCCGACACCTGCCATTCGCGTCCCGTGGCCGCTCCACGCAGGTGTGTCGTCGCTGCCCCATGCCGGTTTGACGGTGTGCCAGTCTTCAACGGCAAGTGCGGGTTCGATCAACGGGTGGGTGCGACGCACGCCGCTGTCGAGAATGCAGACCGCAATATCGGTTGAGGCGGTCTGACGCGCCCGAGAAGCTCGTCGCTCCAGTCCCTTTGCTCCGCGCCGCCAAGGCCCATGAAGAAGGACGGCGTATCCTTCGCGCGCCGCAGCTCGGCGACGACATCGCTGTGCGCAATCATGCGGTCGAGCATTGCCGTGCTGGCGAGTGCCAGCATGACCACCCGCTCCGGAAACCTGACCGCATGCGTGCGCAAAGTGATGTTCAGGGCTTCGGCAATGTGCTCGAAGTTCTCGCGGCGACCGTCGCGCAGCCAGACTTCCCACCACACCTGCTCGTCAGCGGCCTGGGGGAAGAGGTCGTCGTGGTCGGTAAACAACGATCGTGCAGTCGCCAGCCTGACTGTCTCCATGCGGGAGACGAGCGGCTCGTTGCGCGGTCTGCCGCGGTCAGTGTCAACGTCTCGATACGCCTCGACTTTCCGCAAATAATAGGCTTGCGCGCTTTGCGGCAGGAACACCGACGCTGTGATGGGAGCACCGGGTTGAGTTGGCTCATGGACGGCGACCAGCTCCATGTGCTGGCGACGATCGGCCAACTGGTCGAGGGCCGCCCGTCCGGACATGGGCAGATCGATCTCGAGATAAAAGCCAGGCGTGCCGACCGACAGCTGGGGGTCACGCGCCGCAATCTGCTGGCGTGCACTTTCGACCGCTTGTTCGATGGATTGCGTCAAGGCCGCAGCATGCGACGCCCGATCACGCGCCGGCAGCGGCGGTGCATGTATAAGTTGGTTGGGCCGCCGATAGGCTTCCCGAATGCCGTTGTTGCGAAGGTGGATATGGGCGCGGTCGCGCGGAAAATCGTCTGCCATTATGATCTGTGCTGTCGCTACTCAGACAGCGAAGCCTGCCGGCGTTCCTTCAGAGCGTCGATGAGCGCTTCCGAGGTGATCCGCCCCCCCCCCGCAATATGATGGTTTTTGCAGCGTCGTCGGCCGCGCGGGTGATCTCGGCCTGCGACAGTCTCTCTGCCTGAGAGATCGCCTCGTTCCAGGCAAGCCCTCTGGTGTCGAAGCGGTCGAGTCGAGCCCGAAGCAGCGCCTCGATAATCGGCCGATCGGGCACGGCGTATTCGATGACATTGTCGAAACGGCGGAACAAAGCTCTGTCGAGCAGCTCGGGATGATTTGTTGCCGCAATAATCAGGCTGTGGCTGTCGTCTTGCTCGAGAAACTGCAGAAACGAATTCAGCACGCGCCGAATCTCGCCAACATCCTGGCGTTCGCCTCGACGCGCGCCGATGGCATCGAATTCGTCAAAGAAGTAGACGCCCCGCGTCGCCTGCATTGCATCAAAAACAAGCCGCAGCTTTCCGGCAGTCTCTCCCATGAACTTGGTGATCAAACCATCGAGGACGATCGTGAAAAGGGGCAGATGAAGCTCCCCGGCCAATGCCGATGCGGTCATCGTCTTGCCTGATCCTGGCGGGCCGACCAGAAGCAGTTTGCGACGGGGAACAAGCCCGTGCTCGCGCAAGCTTGCTTGTTGGCGCTGCTCTCCCAGCACGCGGTGCAGGCGCGAGCGCAGACTGTCCGGCAAAATCATGTCGGTCAGTCGCAGGTCCGGATAGCGCACATGCAGGAGCCCTGCGAGCTCGCCCTTTGGCTGAAAAAGGGGAACCGGCCGACTGCTCTTGGCAATCCGGGCGTCCCTGCTCTTGGCTGCGTCGACCAGATCCTTGAGCTCCTGAGCAAGCTTGCCATGGCCTTGACGTGCCTCATGCGCAGCAAGCTGCATCGCGATAGAGAGGAAACGATCCTCGTCGCCGGCAAAGTGGCTTTTAAGCAGCGTCACGATATGGCGGGCCGTGGTCATGGCTCTCTTCTGGGGTATCCGTTTACTTGGCGAAGCGCATGCAACCTAAACGCTTTCAACGGCGATTTGTATCGCGCAATGGTGTTTTTTCTCTTGTCGATGTTCGCCCGTGGCAACTTCAGCGGTGAACTGTTGCGCCGCGGTCATAGGCCAGCCGGAATAACGCCGGCCAGCAGACAACAGTCCGCATCTTCGAGCGCTCGAAGTCTGGCCACTCACGCAGCGTGTCGGGTCCGAACGCTCCAAAGCCGCCCCGCCTGGCAGGTCCATGCGACCGATTGCGGGCGTGCGGCCATAAGGTCTACGCGGGCTCGCATGGCTGCCCGCGCCGCTGGCTAAAAAAGCTGTACACCATCTCACGAAACACCAGGTCCGCTCCTTTGCCGGCCGACGGTCCATGAAATCCCCTCCCCACTCACGACACCGGAGACCTCCTTGCCCACATGGCGCTCAAGCACCGGCCGCCATGGCACCAGCGTGAACTCGCGCGACTTCTCAACGACGGCATATTTTCCGCTGGCAAGCTCGACGGAGCGGCGGAGCGTACCCTCTACTCGTCCTCCGGATCGCGCTTCGGCATAGGGCAGGCCAAGTTCCTCCGACAGTTGGCCAGCAACACGGTTCAGTTCTCGCTGGCGCAGGATCGAAAGCATGTTGGCTCGATAGACGATCCGATCCTGTTCTTCATGCGCGTGGCCTTGCGCGATCAGCCACTCCCGCCGGCGAGCTTGCGCCTCTCTCACGTCGCAGCCGAAGCCGGATCCGTGCAAAGGCTCGGGTCTATCGGCAACCAGCTCCCGGTCGAGCCAGGTGGCGCCGTTGAAGCTGACCTGTCGCTCCAGCGCCATTGAGGAGAGCTTGTCGACAACGAAAGGCTCGGCCCTGGCCCGCTGGCCCTCATAATTCGCGACGCGATCGAGATGGTCCGGCGCGATGAGCCAGGTGCCGTTCGGCTCTCGCTCAACGCCGCCGGTCGCGCGGCGGATCGCCTCCAGCCGCCGCACATGCGTTCGCGCAAAGCTCTCGGTGGCGGATGGGTCATGCTTCAGGTGGATATCGACGTCGTAACGGCCGCCATTCGCGGCGGCGATTTCGGCGATGGTACGATCGACCCGCCTCGGCTCGGTGTTCCTTGGCGCGACACGCACGATGCAGCCATTAGGCATCGTTTCCATCGCCTCGCCTCTACCGATGTCGATCCAATGGCTCTTACCGTCGACGGCGTCGACGATCATGTAGTGGCGGTCATTGATCTCGTCGGCCAGTCCACGCGCGACAACGCGACCGACGAGAGACTGGACGGGCTCGCCGGCTCGATCGTGGATCACCCAGTCGGCGGCACTGCGTGCAAGCCCCTTGCCGGCCAGTTCGCGGTGGATGGTCTTGATGATGTCGCCGCGTTCGCCGGTGCGGCGCAGCGTGGCTTCGAGCTCATCGTCGAGGCGCCAGGAGCCAGCGCCGACCTCCGCGGCCAGACCCATCCGCTCGAGCTTGCGCAGCCGTCCCTGGTGCAGCGTCTGGCGAATGGCGTCGGGACCGCCCGGCGAGACCAGCCCGTCATCATCACGCATGCTGAGCAGCCGACGGTCGATGCTGGTGAAGCGTTCCTGCTCCATTTCCCGGCGCAGGCGAAGCTCAATCTCGCGGTCGGTTCGCGGACCGAGATCGAGGCTGACCAGCTCGGCCGCCCGCTCGCGGATGCCAGATGAGATATATTCGCGCGCGATGACCAGGTTCTCGCCACGGTCGTCCCTGCCTCGGACGATGATGTGGCTGTGCGGGTGGCCGGTGTTGAAATGATCAACCGCGACCCAGTCGAGCTTCGTGCCGAGGTCTTCCTGCATCTGCGCCATGAGCCGCCGCGTCAGCGCCTTCAGGTCTTCATACTCGATGCCGTCTTCGGCAGCGACGATGAAGCGGAATTGGTGGCGGTCGCCGTCCGCGCGATCGATGAACGCCTTGCCGTCGACGCGGTCGCTGTCGGCGCCGTAGAGCTCGCCAGGCGCACCTTCTCGGGTGACGCCGTCGCGCTGAAGATAGCGTAGATGGGCACGCGCCCCGTCCGCGCCCTTGCCGGCGAGCTTGACGATCCGCGCCTTGACGATCACCCGGCGCTGGCGGAAGGCGGCATACCGGTCGCGCGATTTCAGCAGCGCCGCAGCCGCCCCGCCGCGCCCTGTCCGGCTGCCCGTGAAGCGACCGCCGGGCTGGGGCTGGCCGCCGGCTCGGTTGACGGCTGCCCGGACTTGACCGGCATAGCGTTTGCCTGCCTTCGAGCCGCGCGACCCGATTTTGCCGAGCTTCGGCCTGAACTCGTCATCCTTCATGCGAGCCTCCCAGACATATCAAGCAAAATCAGACACTTACACGTCCAACCCTCTTGGCACCGGCGGCAGCCTCCTGGAAAAACGATGTGCAGACAAAGATTTAACCGCCTCCTGGAGGCGGTACCTTTATCTTGCCTTACGCGCCCAGCCCCGCCAGACGCGCCCCCGTCCGCCCATGGCTAACGCACCGGCTCCTTCGGCTGCGCGCCGTCCTTGCCGAGCGGCACGAAGAGATCGCCGTTTCGCACGCCTGAGTGAACACCGTCATGAATGAAGAACAGCGACCGTCCGAGAGGAGCGATTTGCGCCTTTGGAGCGACAGATTGGCTTTCGAACGCCTCGATGTCGGCCGCCGAAACTCCGGCCGCCTTGAGTTGGTCGAGGTACTCGACGGTCTCTTCTGGCAGCGGTTTGCCACGCTTCAAATGCTCGTCGTAGCGCTCGGGACCGGCATTGTAGGCGCCAAACAGGCCAGGAAATCCGAAGCGGTCATACATGGCGCTGAGATAGGCCGTGCCGGCCAGGATATTGTCGCGCGGATCGTGGGGGTTAGGCCCAAGGCCGTGTTCGACCCGCATCTCCTCATAGGTGCCGGGCATCACCTGCATGAGGCCCATGGCGCCAGCGGGGGAGGTGATGGGGCGGCCGCCGCGCATTGTCTTGCCGCCGCTTTCGGCAGCCATGACGGCATAGATCCAGGCTTGGGGAATATGGAAGCGCCGGCTTGCTTCCGATACCAACGTCTGCCACTTTCGCAGCTGCGGACTTTGGGAGATGGCGACCGGCTCAGCGCCGGTCGAGGCGGAACAGGCGCATGGCGCAATGGCGATCATGCCCAACAAGAGGAGGGTCACTCGGTCCATAGCGGTACGAGCCTCCCGATGACATTTTGAGTGGGAACAGGCCCGAAATAGCGGCTGTCGAAGGAGCGGTTTTTGTCGCTGCCGAGCAGGAAAACCTCGTTATCCCCGAGCGCTCGGCAGCCGTTCCACCATGGCAAAGGTCGGCCTTCGGCGTCGATTTTGAGCCGGCGCGCGACGATGTCGCCGCCGATGATGATGGCGTCATTGAAGGCGCAGACATTATCGTCCGGCAGCGCTGCAAGACGTTTTGCCAGCGGCACATTGCGAGGCAGATAGCTGCGCTCGGCGGCGAGATACGCCGCGTATTCAGGCGGGCGCACGAGCACGAGATCGCCACGCGCCAGCGCTCCCGCAGCGATGCGGTAAAGGCCGATCGGCGCGCTGGCCGAGGCGTTCCAGACCAGCCAAGGGGTGGGCTTTCCCAGCGCCGTGAAGCCCAAAAGACCGAGACCGGCCGCGGCCAAGGCGACCGTCTTACGGGCTCGAACACGCCTCAGGCGGCTGCCGATCAGATGGATGGAAGGGCGCCGCCTCATGAACGGCCTCCCGTGCCGCCCTGGCCGGAACCGGCCTTGCCATCGCCGGCGGTGGAGTGCTGCGGGTGTCCTTTCGACCAATGGTCGAGTTCGTCGATGTGATAGCGGACATAGCGGCCGTGCTTGCGGAATTTCGGGCCGCCGCCCTTGAGCCGCATCTTTTCGAGCGTGCGCTGGGAGAGCCCGATATAGAAGGCGGCTTGGGCTGTGCTGAGAAACGGGCTGCCCTTTTTCGCGCGGGCCGCGCGTTCGTTTTCGTCGTCCATGATGATCCTCGTTTCGCTTCGGACAAGCGAGGGCGAGGATGGGCGAGGGAGATCGTCTCGGGGACGGGCGAAGAGTCGGGGGAGAGTTTTCGCCGCCCTTTAGGGCGGACGGGGTTTGGGTGGAACTCCTGGGAATGAGCCCCGCGCCGGGGCTGCGGCGCGAGGCTCTATCTCGGCCGGTCAGTCGGCCGGGTTCCAGATGATGGCGTAGGTGTCGTGATCGTCCTGGCCGGCGGCGCGGCCGAGATTGGCGTAGAGCTTGCGCGGTCCGAACTCCGGCGCTGCAATCGACAGGCTCACATAATCCTTGCCGGAAGTCTCGCCGGTGCGGATCCAGCCGGCGCCAACTTCGACTCCTTGCGTAAGCACCCGGAAGTCGGGATGGTTGTCGGCGCTCTTGGCCTGGTTGGGGACGATATCGATGTCGGCGCGGACGCTGAGCGTCTTGAGCTGGCCCTTGTAGGCGCCGTTTTCCTGCTTGTTGACGTAACCGATCGCGGTCATTTCGAAGTCTCCTTTTGTGGTTTCGCCGGGGACCATCCCCTGCGATGGCGCACCGTAATGGGCGCGTCAGGACCGCCTGAATCCGACAGGGCCGCAGCGACAGCGAAGGATCCGAGCGGGCAGCTTTTTTGTGAGCGAAGCGGCGCGAGGAAGCCGCCGCAGGCGGCGGGGAAAAAAGCTGATGGCGAGGGTTTCGGGCGGCCGGACCCGCCCATAGGTCGACAAGCCAGCCGCAGGGATGGTCCTTGGAGAGAGCATGGAGACCGCTCGCCAAGTGCGGTCTTTCAGCCAAGCAGGACGCCGGGATGAAACGGCCTGCAAAGATGCTGCGCCCTTATGCCGGATCGAGATCGTGCCAGCGGGTCGGGCGCCAGAGCAGACATCCGGCATGGTGCGATCTATGAAAGCAGGGCTCGCCAGCGGGAATTTGATACGCGAAGGGGCCAAAGCAAGGCTGGATGAGAAGCCGGTGCTACCTGCAGGTCCAGTGTCATGTGGCGGCGCTCGGGAAACCGCTACGCAACGTGACGCGCTCTTATGAGGCGAACAGACCGGCCCCAAAACCGATCGACCGGTGGTCGGCGCGAAACGCGTCATGCCTGTCCGAAAGCTGACAGTGGCAGAAGACGCATGTCGGGTTCCGCACAATTGACCATGCTGGATTTGTGAGGTTTTCAGGGAGAGCCATGCGTTCACTACCCAGTGAGCTTTGGCACGGCATTTGCACTTGAGATGTGGCAACACGGATCGAAGGTTGACTGCATGCACAAGCGCGAGATGAGCAATGCTCTCCTTTCCTGGAGGCTTGGCAGCAGATTCGATTGTGACGTTGCGAGGAGCTTCAGCCGCTCGCGGCGGAAGTGATCTCAAATCTGAAGGCACCGTTGGGGCCGCAGCCATCAAACACATCTTTCTCTTTTTCGCAGCTCGTCATCAACGCGATGCGGACTTCTTCGCGTCGACGGCGGCCGAAGGTGGAGAAGGGCTCGACTTGCAAAAAGGAGTTGTCAATGACGTCTTACGTTCGCACCAACAGCCCGGCGCAGGTGCGCTCACTGTCCACCTTTGGCAAGCATCTGCAAAGGAGCGTGCTGACGGCGACGCTGCTTGCCGCGGCTTCGACGGGAAGTGAAGCGCAGCCCCATGTTCGTGCTGACGGCAGCACGACTGACGACTTGGAAGCGGCGCGCGCAAGTTGGCGTCATGACGCCGAATTCAATGGAAATGTGGGGCTCGCAGCCATCAACGCGGATGCGCGTATGCGTTGGGTTCCACCGGGGAGGGGGCCAGAGCTCCTCGCCTGCCCTCGTCCGTCTTGACGAGTGCCCGCTTACAGCCTACCTCACTATCGCGTTAGCACTCGTCCATCGCGAGTGCTAACAAAAACCCCTCAACATCCGCACCAGGGAAAAATCCGAAAATGGCAAAGTCGAAGTTCCGCCCGCTGCATGACCGCGTGGTCGTTCGCCGGGTCGAATCCGAATCCAAGACCGCTGGCGGGATCATCATCCCGGATACGGCAAAGGAAAAGCCGCAGGAAGGCGAGATCATCGCCGTTGGTTCCGGCGCCCGTGACGAAGCCGGCAAGCTCGTCCCACTGGACGTCAAGGCCGGCGATCGCATCCTGTTCGGCAAGTGGTCGGGCACCGAAGTCAAGCTCAATGGCGAAGACCTTCTGATCATGAAGGAATCCGACATCATGGGCATCATCGGCTCATATCAGGCCCTTTCGTCAACTGAATTCCCGGGCTCGATTGAAGCCCCTGCCAGGAGCTAAAAATGGCTGCCAAAGACGTAAAATTCTCCCGTGATGCCCGCGAGCGCATGCTGCGCGGCGTCAACATCCTCGCCGACGCGGTGAAGGTCACGCTCGGCCCCAAGGGCCGCAACGTCGTCATCGACAAGTCGTTCGGCGCCCCGCGCATCACCAAGGACGGCGTCACCGTCGCCAAGGAAATCGAGCTTGAGGACAAGTTCGAGAACATGGGCGCGCAGATGGTCCGCGAAGTTGCTTCGAAGACCAACGACATCGCCGGCGACGGCACCACGACCGCGACCGTTCTGGCGCAGTCGATCGTCCAGGAAGGCCACAAGGCGGTTGCCGCCGGCATGAACCCGATGGACCTGAAGCGCGGCATCGACCTCGCGGTAACCGACGTCGTTGCGACGCTGATCAAGAACGCCAAGAAGATCAAGACCTCCGAAGAGGTTGCCCAGGTCGGCACCATCGCCGGCAACGGCGATGCTTCGGTCGGCAAGATGATCGCCGAAGCAATGCAGAAGGTCGGCAACGAAGGCGTCATCACGGTTGAGGAAGCCAAGACCGCCGAGACCGAACTCGAAGTCGTCGAAGGCATGCAGTTCGACCGCGGCTACCTCTCGCCCTACTTCGTCACCAACGCCGACAAGATGGTTGCCGAGCTCGAGGACGTCTACATCCTCCTGCACGAGAAGAAGCTGTCCAACCTCCAGGCCATGCTGCCGGTTCTCGAAGCCGTCGTGCAGACCTCGAAGCCGCTGCTCATCATCTCGGAAGACGTCGAAGGCGAGGCTCTGGCCACGCTGGTCGTCAACAAGCTGCGTGGCGGCCTGAAGATCGCCGCCGTCAAG
>NZ_RZOI01000150.1:0-10101 GCF_004022645.1 Mesorhizobium sp. M4A.F.Ca.ET.020.02.1.1
GGCAGACGTCGCGCCACATGGTCGGGTCGGACGCGGCAAGGCGAGTGAAGTCGCGGAAACCGGAGGCGGAGTACTTGATGACTTCGGTCTTGGTCACCGATTCCAGGTCGTCCGCGGTCCCGACGATGTTGTAGGCGATGATGTGCGGCAGGTGCGAGACGATGGCCAGCGTCATGTCGTGATGCTGCGGATCCATTGTGTCTATGTTTGAGCCGCAGCGCCGCCAGAACTCTGAAAGCCTTTCCAATGCCGCGGGATCGGTGCCGGGCACCGGCGTGAAGATGCACCAGCGGTTGTCGAAGAGGTCGGCGAAGCCAGCGTCCGGTCCGGACTTCTCGGTGCCGGCCAGAGGATGGCCAGGAATGAAGTGAACGCCGTCAGGTACATAAGGCTGCATCTGCGCGATGACCGAAGCCTTGGTCGAGCCGACATCGGTGAGGATGGCGCCCTTCTTCAGCGCCGGCGCGATCTCCTCCGCCACTTCGCCGGAGGAGCCGACCGGCACCGAGACGATAACCAGATCGGCATCGCGCACCGCTTGCCTGGCGTCGGTTGCGTAGGAATCGCCGAGGCCGAGCTCCTCGGCCCGCGCCAGCGTGGCGGGGCTGCGGGTGGCGATGGCGACATGGCGGGCCAGGCCCTCGCGGCGGATGAGGCGGGCCGGCGACGAGCCGATCAGGCCGATGCCGACCAGCGCGATCTTTTCGAACATCACAGGTGCCATGGCGCTCAACTTTTCAGGAAGGTCGTGAGGGCGGCAATCACGCCGCGATTGGCTTCTTCGATGCCGACGCTCATGCGCAGCGCGTTGGGGAAGCCGTAGCCGGAAACCCGCCGCAATATGTAGCCGCGCGCCGTGAGATAGTCGTCCGCCGCCGCCGCCGAATGCTTGCCGTCCTCGGGGAAGTGGATCAGCACGAAATTGCCGACGCTCGGCGTCACGCGCAGCCCGAGCTTGGTCAGTTCGTCGCTCAGCCAGGCGAGCCAGGTTTCGTTATGCGCCACGCTGCGCTCGACATGGGCGCGGTCGCGGATCGCCGCGATGCCGGCCTCGATCGCCGTTGCGTTGACGTTGAAGGGGCCGCGCACGCGGTTGATCGCGTCGACGATGTGCATGGGGCCATACATCCAGCCGATGCGCGCGCCGCCAAGGCCGATTTTGGAGAAGGTGCGGGTCATCACCACGTTCTCCGCGCTTCCCGCCAGTTCGATGCCGGCCTCGTAGTCGTTGCGGCGCACATATTCGGCGTAGGCCCCATCCAGCACCAAGAGCACGTTCTTCGGCAGGCCGGCATGCAGCCGGCGCACTTCCTGGAACGGCACGTATGTACCGGTCGGATTGTTGGGATTGGCGAGGAAGATGATGCGGGTCCGCGGCGTCACCGCTGCCAGGATCGCGTCGATGTCGGCGCGCTCATGGGTCTCCTTCACCGTGACCGGCGTGGCGCCGGCCGACTGGATGTAGATCTTGTAGACCATGAAGGCGTGCTCGGTGATGATGGCTTCATCGCCGGACGCAAGATAGGTCTGCGCCAACAGGCCGAGAATCTCGTCGGAGCCGTTGGAGCAGATGATGTTCGCAGGGTTGAGGCCGTGCGCCTCGGCGATCGCCTCGCGCAGCCGCCTGGCGGTGCCGTCGGGATAGACGTCGAGCCTTGCGGCAACCTCCCGCGCCGCCTCGATCGCCTTTGGCGAGGGGCCGAGCGGGTTCTCGTTCGACGACAGTTTATGGACCTTGGCGACACCGGCAGGCGCTGTGCTCTTGCCGGGCACATAGGCTTCGATGTCCATGATGCCCGCGCGGGGCGTCGGACGTGCCTTGTCAGGTGTCTGGTTCATGTCCAAAAGTCCGTCGAGGATGCCTCCAACCGAAGGCCGCAGCGGAAATACAAGCCGTGGCCGCGAATGTCGAGAGGGCGGCAAGGGCGCGAAAAGCCCGACCGTTGACGCCGAGCCGCGCTGGCCCTAGAAGAGCAGCGACAGTTCCGTGGTGATTTGGCCGGTCGGCTTGCAGCCACGTTAAACAATTCGCTAAAGGGCCGTTTGCATCCTGTAACCGGCTTTGCGAAGGCATTGCCGGTTTTTTGTTGCCCGCCGCCGGCCGGACAGTCGCCTGGTCCGGAAACCGGAATCGGTTTCCGGAAACCACGGTGCCTAATGTAAGAGGATGTTATGGCCGTTCTGCGCGCCGCAAAAACCAGCAACGAGGCCGACAATCCGTCGAGCCCGGTGTTGCGCTTCGGCGCCGACAAGCCGCTCAAGCTCGATGCCGGCGCGCTGCTGTCGCCGTTTCAGATCGCCTACCAGACCTATGGCACGCTGAACGACGCCCGCTCCAACGCCATCCTGGTCTGCCACGCGCTGACTGGCGACCAGCATGTCGCCAGCACCAATCCGGTGACCGGCAAGCCGGGCTGGTGGCAGGTGTTGATCGGTCCCGGCAAGATCATCGACACCAACCGCTTCTTCGTCATCTGCTCCAACGTGCTGGGCGGCTGCCTCGGCTCGACCGGCCCGGCTTCGACCAATCCGGCCACCGGCAAGCCCTACGGCCTCGACCTGCCGGTCATCACCATCCGCGACATGGTGCGGGCGCAGCTGATGCTGGTCGACCATTTCGGCATCGAGAAGCTGTTTTGCGTGCTTGGCGGCTCGATGGGCGGCATGCAGGTGCTGGAATGGGCGGCGAGCTATCCCGAGCGCGTCTTCTCGGCGCTGCCGATCGCCACCGGGGCACGTCATTCCTCGCAGAACATCGCCTTCCACGAAGTGGGCCGGCAAGCCGTCATGGCCGATCCGGAATGGCATGGCGGCAAGTATTTCGAATACGGCAAGCGTCCGGAGAAGGGGCTGGCGGTGGCGCGCATGGCCGCCCATATCACCTACCTTTCGGAGGCGGCGCTGCACCGCAAGTTCGGCCGCAACCTGCAGGATCGCGAGGCGCTGACCTTCGGTTTCGACGCCGACTTCCAGATCGAAAGCTACCTGCGCCATCAGGGCATGACCTTCGTCGACCGCTTCGACGCCAACACCTACCTCTATTTGACCCGCGCGATGGACTATTTCGACCTCGTCGCCGATCACGGTGGTCGCCTGGCCGATGCCTTCGCCGGCACCAAGACGCGCTTCTGCCTGGTCTCCTTCACCTCCGATTGGCTGTTCCCGACCGAGGAAAGCCGTTCGATCGTGCATGCGCTGAACGCTGCCGGCGCCTCCGTCTCCTTCGTCGAGATCGAGACCGATCGCGGCCATGACGCCTTCCTGCTCGATGAGCCGGAACTGTTCGCCGCCATCAACGGCTTCATCGGCTCGGCCGCGCGGGCAAGGGGGCTGAGCGCATGACCCCGGAAAGTTGCAGACTTTCCGAGTCAGGATCATGCGCCAAAAGGGAGGCCAGCCTGTGAGCGTCAACCGCGCCCAGCGCGTCGACCTTGAAGTCGTCGCCGATCTCATCCCGCCGCAGTCACGGGTGCTCGATGTCGGCTCCGGCGATGGGCTGCTGCTCGAATTACTACAGGAAACCAAGCAGGTCGACGGCCGTGGGCTGGAACTGTCGCAGCGCGGCGTTAACGAATGCGTGGCGCGCGGCCTCTCGGTCATCCAGGGCGACGCCGACAAGGATCTCGAATTCTATCCCGACAAGGGCTTCGATTTCGTCGTCCTGTCGCAGACCCTGCAGGCGACCCGCAATCCGAAGCTGGTGCTCGACGAGTTGCTCAGAATCGGCAACCGCGCCATCGTCTCTTTCCCCAATTTCGGCCACTGGCGGGTGCGCCTGTCGCTGTTCGTCAAGGGGCGGATGCCGGTGACCAAGGATCTGCCCTATTCCTGGTACGACACGCCCAACATCCATTTCTGCACCATCCGTGACTTCGTCAATCTGTGCGAGGAGCTTGGCGCCACGGTGGAAAAGGCAACCGCCCTCGACGGCAATGGTCAGAGGATCGGCCTCTCCATGCCGTGGTGGTTCTGGAATTTCTTCGGCCAGCAGGCAGTGTTTCTGCTGAAGCGATGATTGCGATGCGTCTCTTTCGTCGGCGTGCGGCCACGGTTGAAATCCCGCCCGACATTCTGTCCGGGATAAAGGCGGGAATTCTTGTCTGCACCTCACCGCGCAGCGGTAGCAATCATCTCGCTGGGTTGATGGCCTCCGCCGAACTGGGGCGTCCACTTGAGTGGTTTGGCGGTCGCCGTTTGCTGGAGCTGCCGGATTATCCTCGCGCCCCCCGCGCGCAGCTTCTGCGTGCGGTGACGGACGGGCGATCCTCTTCAGGAATCTACGCGATCAAGCTTTTCGCAAGCCAATTTGCTCAAGTTGCCAAGAAATTGAACCTGCCCGCGAGCCTTCCGAATCCGCGTTACGTCCGCTTGACGCGCCGTGATCGGCTGGGCCAGGCGATTTCTTGGGCCCGCGCCCGTCAAACCCGCAGATTCCGCTCCACGGAAATCAATGACACACCGCCGCGCTATGACGGTGGCGCGATCGTCGATTCGCTTGAAAGAATTCTGATGGAAAATCTGGCTTGGGATGGCTGGTTCGCAAAAAACGGACTGCCCTACCTTTCTCTGACTTACGAGCAAATTCAGCAAGATCCGCGAGCAAGCCTCAAGCAAATTGCACGCTTGGCGGATACCGAACTTACCTGGGGAACCAACATCGAGTCAGGTCTCGAAATCCAGCGCGACACAATCAATGACGAATGGAGGGAGCGCTTTCTGTCCGAGTACGCCGATCCTTCGAGCTTCTGGCATCGCCCGCGCCACTTCCGTGGTTTCCTGAAGAACTAGAAACAACGAAAACCCACTTGATCGAGGCGGCGAACTCGCAGATGTGGGTAGCGTCTCGGTCGTTTGACAGCAGGCCACCAGGGTTATAGCGACATACACTCCGATGAACCGGTAGCGCCCCCGATGGCTGACGAATACCCCGACTATTCAATCGTCGTGGAAATGGAGAACGCCAAGTCGATCGACTGGGCCGAGATCGGCGTTGGGCTGAACGCCCTGGCGCGCGAAATCGCCGCGGTTTCCGCGATCGGCTTTGCGAGACCGAAACTGATCATCTCGCATGGCGGGCAAGCCGAGGACGCGGACACGCTTCGGCGCAACTTCCGTGCCGAAGCGCCGCGATTGGAAGAAGTGGCGGAGATAGGCTTCGTGGCTTGCCCTGGCGGCCGCTACTACGACCTCAAGAACAATGGCATCAAGGCAACCGAGGGCGAACTGGTCGTCTTCCTGGACTCAGACACCGTACCGGAACGCGACTGGCTTGCAACCCTGCTCGGCCCGTTTCAGGACCCTGGCATCGTCTGTGTCAACGGCTACACGTATCTTTTGTGCGATGACTTCTTTTCGAGAACCTTTGCCCTGATGTGGTTCTTCCCGATGGCCCAGGGCGACAAGAGGTTCGCCTCGAAACGGGCCCTCAACGCCAACAATACTGCCTTCCGGCGCGACTGGATTTCCAGCCACCCGTTTCCTGAAAACAATGGCTTCAAGGTCTCCTGCACCTTGCTGATGCACCAACTGCGCCGCGAAGGCCACGATCTGCGCAACGTCAACGCTCGCGTCTACCACTATTCCCCGCGGGGCTGGCGGTTCTTTTTCTGGCGCGCATTGGTGACCGGCAGGGATGCCGACAGGAAATTCGTCGCGCTCCGGTCGCCCAGCCGGGGCCAGCGGATCGTCAAGTCGTTCAGCCGCTGGTTCACCATGTCGTGGCGCACGGCGCGGCGCATCGTGGGCCATGCGCACCCCGCAGGCATGCCGCTTTGGCAAATCCCGTTCGCCGTCATCGTCGGCCTGGCGTTCTATACCTTGGTCTTCTGGGGACAGCTCAGCTTTGCCGCGGGCATCGTCGGCGACAGGGTCGAGCTCGTGCCGGACTATATCGGCCACAGCTAAAGTGTTGCAGTTGAGGCGCGGTGTCGCGGAATTTGCCGGTTGCAGGCCCTGAGCGCCGGGCGGTCGAGATGACACGGAGGCCTCTTTTTTGTAGCGTTCCACCGAACGCAATCCTGGGCGGGCATGGAAGGCGGCCTCAGATCCATCCGAATATCCCAGAATCCGGGGCCTAGTTGCATGCCGAAAGCTCCCGAGCCGGCGCCCCTCATCACAGTGATCACGCCAACCCACAACCGGCGCAGCCAGGTCGTGCGCGCCGTGGAAAGCGTGCTGGCCCAGAGCCTTGTCCGTTTCGAGCACATTGTCGTCGATGACGGCTCCACCGACGGCACGGCGGCGGCGCTTGCCGAAATCCGCGATCCCCGGCTGATCTATGTCGGCGCGAAATGGCGTGGCGCCAACGCCGCCCGCAATGCCGGTATCGAACGCGCGCGGGCGCCCATTGTCACATTTCTCGATTCGGACGACGTCTATCTGCCGGACCGGCTGGAACGCACGCTGGCGCGCTTCGATGAGAATCCGTCGCTGGAAGTCCTCATCAGCTCTTTCGTGTCCGTGAAGGGCAACCGGGCCACCAGATGCGTCAACCGCGAGGCTTTCCTGACCCGCAACACGTTGGAACGGGCCCTGGTCTCCCAGACCATATTCATCGCCGGTTCCGCGATAACCGCCCGGCATGAATCGCTGCTGGCGATCGGCGGCTACGACAGCGACATCGCGCGCATGCAGGATCGCGAATTGCTGCTGCGCTTCGCCCGCCGCGGCGGCGCGCTGCTCACCGAGGAAATCGACTGGAAGAAATACAATTCGGAGAATTCGATTTCCGGCCGCCGTGACGGCTATGTCGAGGCCTATGCGAACCTCATCGACAAGCACCCTTACATCGCTGACCGCTATCCCGAGATCCCGCCCTATATGATCGCGCGCCAGATCATCGCCGATACGATGAAGGGCAGGATTTCGCAGGCATTCGCCGGTTATCTGGCCAACCGCTCGTCCAAGTCGCTCGGCTACTCGCTGCCGCAGCTGTTGCGCGGCTATGTCGACGGTCGCCGCCGCCGGCGTGACCTCTATGACGAGTTCCGCGAGAAATACGGCGCGCGGCCCGCCTGATCTTGTCGTGCCCCGAACCTGTCGGCTTAGAGCAATTCCAGGAAAAGTGTGTAACGGTTTTCCGTCCTGAATCGCGTAGAAACAAAAAGTTAGAGCGGTTCCGCGATTCCTTGAAACGCTGAACCGCTCTAGCGATCGAGTTCCGGGAAATAGGGATCGGAATAGAAACGGCGGTCGCGCTCGCCCCGCAGGCAGTCGATGGGTGGCTCGGCATCGATCCGGACCGCCGCCGTGTCGGCGATGCCGCTCACCTCGAGGATCAGCTTGCGCCGGATGGCGGTCGAGAACTCGGAAGCCGCGTAGATCGGCAGCACGAAGGAGCCCGGCCCGCCGGTGACGCATTCGGCATAGTAGCGGTCGAGATGGCTGAAGGTTGGCGATGGGCTGATCAGGATCGGCAGGCCGTTGACGATGATGCCCTTGGCCAAAGCCGCGTCGCGCTCCGTGGTGACTGGCGGACCGGTGTTGTTGGGGCCGTCGCCGGAAATGTCGATGACGCGCCGCTGCGTCTTGAAGGCGCTTTGCCCGAAGAGCCCGGTGCCGAAGGCGAGCGCGCCGGAGATTGAAGTGCCACGGAAGCTGCGGAAGGGCCGCGCCGCGATCCCGTCAGCGAAGGCATCGGCGCTGTCGCTGCCATCAATGATCTGCCAGGCAAGCACCGCGTCGTCGCGGATGGTGCCCGCCCACTCGAAATAGGCGATCGCGATGCGGCCGTTGGTGCCAGCTCGCACCGCCTTGATGAAGTCCGGATGCCTGAGCGCCTCGACATAGCCGGCGCGCTGCAGCGCGAACTCGCGCTCGTCCATCGACGTCGAGATGTCGACCGCAAGCACCAGTTCGACATCCACAGCGGCTGGCGCGGCTGGCATCGGCAAGGGCGTTGCCTGAGCGCAGCCGAGACAGGCAAGCAGGCTGAGCACGTCGAACATGGTCGCGTGCGTCCGGTTTGACGCGCATCATCTTCCGCGCCGATCACGGCGAAATAAAGCTGGAGCAATTCCAGCAAAAGCGTGAAACGGTCAGGCTCGGCGACTTCGCCGTAGCCTTCCGTCCGGAATTGCGCGAAAACAAAGAGATAGACCGCCGCTCTATCGCTCACTTCTTCTTGCGCGCAGCGTGCGGCGGCGGCTCGATCGCGCCGGCCCTGACCCGCGCGGGCTTCAGCGCCGACCCGGCTGTATCCTTCACGATCGTCAGCGAGCGCGGAAAGAACTGGTTGTTGTGCTGGCCGCGGCCGATGTTGAGGATGGCGGCATCCGGCAGGCGCTTCTCCAGCATCGCCAGCACGCGTCGCAGCGTCGCGCCGTCGAACGTGTCCATCGCCTCGTCGATGATCACCCATTTTGGCCGCCTGAGCGCGAGCCTGGCGACGGCAAGCAGGCGCTGCTCGTCATCGGCCAGTTCGTGCTCCCAGCGCGCCGAACGGTCGAGCGAGGAGGCAAGCCGTTCGAGGCCGACTTCCGTCAGCACCGCCGCGATCTCGGCATCCTCGACCGTGATGTCGTCGGTGTGGTTCAGCACCTCACGCAGCGTGCCGAGCGGGAAATAGGGGGTGCGCGGAACGAAGATCGGCGCCGCTCCGGTCGGCATGCCGATGCGGCCGCTGCCCCACGGCCACAGCCCGGCAATGGCGCGGAAGAACAGCGTCTTGCCGGCGCGCGGGTCGCCGGTGATCATGACGCGCTCGCCGGGGCGAATCTCGACATGCGGCTCGGCAAGCTTCGTGCAGCCGTCAGGCGAGGCGACCTCAAGCTTCTCGAAGGTCAGCGTCCCGCCGGGGTTTTCGGCAAAAATGATGCGCTTTTCGGTGTCGTGGAAGACATCGGTTTCGCCGAGCGCGATGCGGAAATCGGCGACGCGCATCAGCGTCGCTCGCCAATCGGCGATGCCGCCTATGTTGTTGATGAACCAGCGCAGCGAGGAATGGACCTGGTTGAAGGCGCCGACCGCCATCATCAGGCCGCCGAAGCTGATGTCGCCGGCGAAATAGACCGGCGCGGCAACCAGGATCGGCGCCACCACGGTGATCCAGCCATAGGTGTCGGTGACCCAGGAGAGATTGATCTGGGCGCTGTAGATGCGCCGCATGGCGCCGAGCACCGTGCCGAGGTCGAGCTCGAGTTGCCGCCTGGCGTCGGCCTCGCCATGCGCAAGCGCGATGGCATCGATGTTCTCGTTGACGCGGACCATTGAGGACCTGAGTTCGGCCTCGCGCGTGTAGCGGTCGCTGTTGAAGCGGATCAGCGGCCGTCCGACCAGCCAGCTCAGCCATGAGGCGATGCCGGCATAGAGGATCGCCGCCCACACCATGTAGCCAGGGATCGCCAGCGAATAACCGCCGATGTGGAAGACGAAGCCCGACGACAGTGTCCACAGCACACCGATGAAGGACGCCAGCAGGATGAAGGCCTGCAGGAGGCCGACGCCGAGATCGGTCGACAGGTCGGAGAGATGGCCGGCGTCCTGCTGCATGCGCTGGTCCGGATTGACGCCGATGGCGCCGGCATGCGCCAGCCGGAAGGCGCGCGCCGGCCGCATCCACTCCTCGATCAGGTCGAGCGTCAGCGCCTCGCGCAGCTTCAGGCGGATGGTCTGATTGAGCCAGGTCTGGCCGACATTGAGCACCAGAAGCCCGCCGGCGATGGCAGCGAAGACCATGAGTTGGTGCAGGAAACCCGGCAGGTCACGCCGCGCCAGCGCATCGTAGAAGGGCTGGTTCCAACGGTTGAGCAGCACTTGGCCGATCGCAGTCGCGACGATGACGGCGACGATGCCGAGACAGGCCCAGACGAACTGCCTGCGCACCGGCGAGGATTTCAGCGCCTGCCGGATCGTCGCCAACTGGTCGCCGAGGCTGCTGGCTTCGACAGACACGGCGGCGGGCGCCGGACCGGCCTTGTCATCCGCTTGATCAGCCATGTCAGATGTCCCTGCTTTCGGAAAAGGTACTGAAACCGGCGCGAGCGCGACCGGCATGTCCTTCAGGCCGCGAACCCGCCCCCGACAGATAGGATGAGGCAAGGCGCTGCCGCGATCACGAACGCGTCACCCGGGCTTGCACCTTGTTCGCGGCCAGCCGCCCGA
>NZ_RZOI01000151.1:0-10098 GCF_004022645.1 Mesorhizobium sp. M4A.F.Ca.ET.020.02.1.1
CGCGCCCTCAGGCCGACGCGCGACACGCTGACCGGCGTGGTCGCGGCAAAAGGCAGTTCACTCATCATCGTCTCCGTTCGGGCGCTCGAAGAAACTCCCAAAGCCAGAAGCTACGCGCCGCCGATCATCCTACGTCGTGTCAGCCCCAAAATCCCGGCCCTTCAAGGCTATGTTGTCCTGGCCACAGATCGTCGATCGCGATCGTTCACACAAGAGAGCAAGGAGCGAACATGGTGTTCACTAAATTGATGGTGAACGTCGTTCGGCACGGTTGCGCGAAAGGGCGGCGCTCGCTACATGCGCGCCATGAAAGTCAAGGACGCAGATATCCTCATCGTGCCGGGCTACACCAATTCCGGCCCCGAACACTGGCAGACCCGCTGGCAGTCGAAACTGTCGACGGCGCGCCGGGTCGAGCAGGCCGAATGGTCGAAGCCGGTGCGCGAGGACTGGACCGCGAATGTGGCCAGGGCCGTCAACGAGGCCGAGCGGCCGGTGGTGCTCGTCGCCCACTCGCTCGGCGTGGCGGCGGCGGTGCAGGCCATTCCGAAGTTCCAAAGGCCGGTGGCCGGCGCCTTCTTCGTGGCGCCGCCCGACGTCGCCAATCCGGAGATCAGGCCGCGGCACCTGATGACCTTCGGACCCTATTCGCGCGAGCCGCTGCCCTTTCCCTCGATCGTGATCGCCAGCCGCAACGACCCGTTCTGCGCCTTCGACGTCGCGGAAGACATTGCCGGCGCCTGGGGCTCGCTGTTCATCGATGCCGGCGATGCCGGTCACCTTAATGCGGATTCCGGCTTCGGGCCGTGGCCCGAGGGCTCGATGACCTTTGCCAAGTTCCTGACGGAATTGAGGGAACCCTGAGGCGCAGCCGCCCGGTGGCGCTCAGGACCCGATGGAATCGCGCATGCTCTCCAGCAGCGTCTTGGCGCCCAGCGAAATCAGCGTGTGGTCCGAGCCCATGGCGAGCAGCCGGTAACCCATCGCCACGACGCGCCCGGCAACCGCCGGCTCGATGACGTAGATGGCGGCGTGTTTGCCGGCCTTGCGTGTGCGCTCGGCGATCGAGGCGACCGTCTCCATCATGCTTTCCAGCGTCGAATTGACGGTGGCGCCGTTCGACCACGCGATCGAGAAGTCCGACGGGCCGACGAAAATGCCGTCGATGCCGGGCGTCTCGATGATGCCGTCCAGCGCCTCGAACGCCGCCCGCGTCTCGACCATGGCAAACGCCATGGTGCGCTGGTTGGTGTCGCGCAGCCATTCGGCATGATCGCCTTTGCCGTGACGCGGAAAGGCATAGGTCGGCCCCCAGGAGCGCTCGCCGACCGGCGGATATTTCATGGCGGCGGCGAACAGCCTGGCGTCGGCCACAGAGTTCACCATCGGCGCGATCACCGCCTCGGCGCCGAAGTCGAGCGCCCGGCTCGCCATGTCGAAGCGGCCGACCGGAATGCGCACCAGCGCCGGCTTGTTGGCGGCCAGGACTGGCACCAGGCCGCGCAGCACGCTGTCCTCGTGATGGCCGCCATGCTGCATATCGAGGGTGACGGCGTCAAAACCCTGCTTGGCGATGATCTCGACCGTCAGCGCATCCGGCACTCCGGACCATGCGGTGAACAGTGTTTCGTCAGCAGCCAGGCGGGACTTGAGCGACATTTGAACTTTCCTTGTTAACAATCCGCAGTTTCAGCCGGAAACCGCGGCAAAGGCAAAGAAAAACCGCCCGGCTTGGCCGGGCGGTCGATTGGTCCAGTTAGAGCATGATGCCGAAAAGCGTGAAGCGGTTTTCGGGCGACGTCATGCTCATATTGGATCAGGTGTTCTTGATCTGCTCGATCGCCTCGGCCATCAGTTCGTCCATGGTACGACGGATCTGATGGTCCGACTGGTTGACACCGGCCTCGTCGAAATCCTTGCGAATCTTGCGGAAGACGTCGTGGTCGCCGGCTTCCTCGATGTCGGCGACGACCACCTGCTTGGCATAGGCCTCGGCGTCAGTGCCGGACTTGCCGAGCTTTTCGGCCGCCCACAGGCCAAGCGCCTTGTTGCGGCGGGCGGAGGCCTTGAAGCGAAGCTCCTCGTCGAAGACGAATTTGCGCTCGAAGCCCTCTTCTCGGTCTTTCATGCTGCTCATGGCATCCCTCCGGTCAAATCCGATTCGCTTAGGCGTAAATCATGTGTGTTCCCGAAGCACAAACCAAAAGGCCGCGGGCCGGTCAATATGCTACATCACTTGCTGCGCTGCGGCATTTCATTCCCGAAAGCGGTTAATTCGAAGGATTTGCCGATTGAGCAAACCATGTGATTGGGATAGACACCGGCATTGAACACCGCCGTTGCCATACTAATTTAGGCAGACGGACAGGAACTGGTCGCTTGCCGCCTGCCCGGAAATCCAGAGAAAAAATCAAATGAAAAATCGCCGCCGCATTTATGAAGGCAAGGCCAAGATCCTCTATGAAGGACCTGAGCCGGGGACGCTGATCCAGTTTTTCAAGGACGACGCTACCGCCTTCAACAAGAAGAAGCACGAAGTGGTCGATGGCAAGGGCGTGCTCAACAACCGCATTTCCGAGCATATTTTCAACCATTTGAACCGCATGGGCATTCCGACCCATTTCATCCGGCGGCTCAACATGCGCGAGCAGCTGATCAAGGAAGTCGAGATCATTCCGCTTGAAGTCGTAGTGCGCAACGTCGCCGCCGGCTCGCTGTCGAAGCGCCTCGGCATCGAGGAAGGCACGGTGCTGCCGCGCTCGATCATCGAATTCTACTACAAGGCCGACGCGCTCGACGACCCGATGGTGTCGGAAGAGCACATCACCGCTTTTGGCTGGGCGAGCCCGCAGGAGATCGACGACGTCATGGCGCTGGCCATCCGCGTCAACGACTTCCTCTCCGGCCTGTTCATGGGCGTCGGCATCCAACTCGTCGATTTCAAAATCGAGTGCGGCCGCCTGTTCGAGGGCGACATGATGCGCATCGTCGTCGCCGACGAGATTTCGCCGGATTCCTGCCGGCTGTGGGACGTGAACACGCAGGACAAGCTCGACAAGGACCGTTTCCGCCGCGATATGGGCGGACTGGTCGAAGCCTATCAGGAAGTCGCCCGCCGCCTCGGCATTATGAACGAGAACGAGCCACCGCGCCCAACTGGACCGGTGCTAGTCGCCTCCACCGAGCCGCCCAAGGGCTTGAAGCACTAACTGCCAGACCGGACTTGCCCGTGGCGGCGAAACCGGCGCAAGCCGCACTGATTTCTCAGGAGTATCGATGAAAGCCCGTATCACCGTCACCCTCAAGAATGGCGTTCTCGACCCGCAGGGCAAGGCGATCGAGCATGCGCTGTCCGGGCTGGGCTTTGATGGGGTCGGATCGGTGCGCCAGGGCAAGGTGTTCGACGTCGAGCTTGCGGGGACCGACAAGGCCAAGGCCGAAGCCGACCTCAAGGCCATGTGCGACAAGCTTCTGGCGAACACCGTTATCGAGAACTACGCGGTGGAGATCGCCTAGATGAAATCAGCCGTCGTCCTCCTGCCTGGCCTCAACCGCGACCGCGACATGATCGCAGCGCTGACCAAGATTTCCGGACAGGCGCCGGCCACCGTCTGGCAGACCGACACCGAAATCCCCGATGTCGACCTGATCGCCATCCCGGGTGGCTTCTCCTTCGGCGACTATCTGCGCTGCGGGGCGATCGCGGCGCGCATGCCGGTGATGCGAGCGGTGGCCGAAAAGGCGGCCAAGGGCGTCATGGTGATCGGCGTCTGCAACGGCTTCCAGATCCTGGTCGAGGCCGGCCTGCTGCCCGGCGCGCTGATGCGCAATGCTTCGCTGAAATTCGTCTGCCGGCAGGTGAAGCTCGAAATCGCCAACGCCAACACCATGTTCACCCGTCGCTATCAGCCCGGCCAGATCATCCGCTCGCCGGTGGCGCATCACGACGGCAACTATTTCGCCGACGCTGAGACGCTCGCCCGCCTCGAGGGCGAGGGACAGGTGGTGTTCCGCTACGCCGACGGCACCAATCCGAACGGCTCGATCAACGATATTGCCGGCATCATCAGCGAAAAGGGCAATGTGCTTGGCCTGATGCCGCATCCGGAAAACCTGATCGAGGCGGCGCATGGCGGCAACGACGGCCGGGCGCTGTTCGAAGGTGCCCTCGGCATCGCCGCTTGATTATCTCCTAGGACATTGCTTTCAGAACGCGGGGGCGGCCTGACCATGAGACTGACGATTGCTCGCCTTGCTCTCCTGGCTGCCGCCGTGCTTGCGCTCGCCGCCTGCCAGTCGAGCCCGAAGAGCGCGCCGCCGCCCTCGGGCAAGAGCGCCTCGCTGCTCGCCATGGAACAGGTGGCGATCGCGGCGCATAAATGCTGGATCGCCAGCAAGGATCCGGCCTTCAAGCCCTACCAGATGGCCAATGAGCTGAATTCGTTCAGCGGCACGCCGCGCTTCCTGCTGGTGCCGGCCAAGCATTATGGCGGCAAGCCGCTCCTGGTTGTGCAGGCGCAAGGCAATTCCAGCCGCATCGACGTCTTCGGCCCGCTGATGGCGGACCCGCTCGGCGCGCGCATCGGCTCCGACATCGCCCGTTGGCAGGCGGGCAATCCGTCCTGCGCTGCGGCCGCCTGAGGCCATGGGCCGTTTCCTGCAGCGGGCGGGACTGGCCGTCGGCCTGATCGGACTTGTCCTGCAGGCATGCATCACCATCCCGGCCTCGATGGAAGCCGGCCGCAGCTTCCTCGGCTCGGTCGTCTTCCTGTTCAGCTTCTTCACCATCCTGACCAATATCGGCGCGGTGCTGGTGCACACGTCGCTGCTGTCGCCGTCAGGCTATGCGTGGTTCCCGGCCTTTGCCGGATCGCGGTTGCGGGCGGGCGTGGCGGCGGCGATCGGCCTCGTCTTCATCGTCTATGCGACGGTGCTGGCGCGACTGTGGCAGCCGCAAGGCCTGTTCCTGCTCTGCGATATCCTGCTGCACTATGTGACGCCGGCGCTGTTCGTGCTGTGGTGGCTTGTCGCCGGCGCCGACGGCACCACGCGCTGGCGCGAGATCTCCTGGTGGATGGTCTACCCGCTCGCCTATCTGGCCTATGTGCTGCTGCGGGCGCCGATCGCCGGCGAAGTCCCCTACCCGTTTCTCAGCGTGGAGAAGAACGGCGCGGCCAGCGTCGCCGTTTCGGCGCTGGCCACAACCGGACTGTTTCTGCTGCTGTGCGTCATCGCCGTCTTCGCCGATCATTGGGTTGCCCGGCTGCGGAAATAGTGTTCGGCGCCATCCGAATCCTTCGACGGCGTGAACTCAATCCCAGAACGGCCGGAGGCCTTCGCGATGCGCATCGCAGCGCGAGACGCCGATATCCTTGAGCTGCTCGTCCGTCATCTCCAGCAAGGCCAAGCGGCCGCGGCGGCGGTCCAGCATCCGGTCAATCTGCCTCATAACGGAGCCGAGCACAAATACGAGGCGGTCGACGAAGCCATTGCGAGCCCGTGACTTCGTGCGCCCATCCAATCCGGTGCCGATGTAATGAATTGTGTCGTATCCATCTTCGTTCTACCTTGTCTCGATTGTATCCTATCAATCGCAGACTTCATATGGATTGACTCATCGTGCGGCACAATATAGAAAATTGTCACCATGACAAATTGGCTTCCAGACCTCTCTTCCGGCTCAGGCCCGCTGTATCAGCGTCTTGCTGACAGCATTGAATCAGATATCGACAAGGGCGTCATTGATGCCGGTGCAAAACTGCCGCCGCAGCGTGACCTCGCTTATGACATCGGCGCCACCGTCGGTACCGTCGGCCGCGCCTACCAGTTGCTGCGCGAACGCGGCCTGGTCAGCGGCGAGGTCGGACGCGGAACATATGTACTTGCGCAGCGCGCCGAGAACCCGAAGGTCGAGTTGCAGCTTGCCGCGCAAGGAACGCGCCCCATCGATGCACCAAGCGGCAAGCTGCGCTTCGACAGCACCGCAGCGCCTGATGTCGGTCAAGGCGCAATCATTGCCGAAATTCTGGCCCGCACGGCAGAGGACCATCCCCATGACATTTCGAGCTACACGAGGGATTTTCCCGAGCGCTGGTACGAGGCGGGAAGCCGCTGGCTGTCGCGCAATTCCTTCCGCCCTTCGCCCGATTCAATCGTGCCGACGCTTGGCACCCATGCGGCGGTGATGGCAGCGATCGCGGCGCTCACCATGCCTGGCGACTACGTCGTCTTTGAGCATCTCACCTATTCGCAGATTTCGCGCAGCGCCGGCCTGATCGGCCGCCGAACGGCACTGGTTGCGACCGACAACGAAGGCGTCGACCCCGAGGATTTCGAACGCGTCTGCGCGCAGAAGCATCCCAAGGTGATGTTCCTGATGCCCACCGCGAAGAACCCGACCTTGGTGACGATGCCAGCGGAGCGGCGGCAGGCGATCGCGCAGATCGCGCGCGAATACAATGTGGCGCTAATCGAGGACGATCTTTATGGCGATCTGACCGACGATCCAACGCCGTTGCTGGCCGAATATGCCCCCGAGCGCACAATTGTCGCCGGAGGCCTGTCGAAATCGGTTGCCGCCGGCGTGCGCGGCGGCTGGCTTTCCTGCCCGCCAGCCTATCGCCATCGCATCCGCGTCGCGCACAAGATGATGACCGGCGGCCTGCCCTTCCTGCTGGCCGAGGTCGGCACCAGGCTGGTGATGTCCGGCCAGGCTGGCGATATCCGTAAGCATTGCATCGCCGAGATCCAGGCGCGCATCGCCATCGTGCGCGAGACGCTTGAAGGCTTCGACTTCGAGGCGAGAGACAATGTCCCCTTCGTCTGGTTGACCTTGCCGGACCCGTGGCTCTCCGGCACGTTCAAGAATGCCTGCCTGGCGCAGGGCGTGCTCATCGACGATGAGGACGAATTCAAGGCAGGCCGCTCCGAACAGGTCTTCCATGGCGTGCGTTTCGGCGTCTCACAACCGCGCCAGGATAAGGATGTCGCCGGTGGCGTCGCGGTGATCCGGCGCCTGCTCGATGAAGGCCGCGCCGGCTACGACAGTTTTTCCTGAGCTCGGCCACGCCTGATCCCGCAGCCTCCGCCACCTTGTGGCTTTCCGCCGTTTTTCGTCAATCTATGGGGTGTATCGGCCTCAAGCTTGCGATAAGAGGGGACTCGAATTCCCCTCTCCCACGGATACAAAACCGCCGCCCATGACCATTTCCAATTCCGTGCCGATCACCCCGGAGCTCATTGCCGCGCACGGGCTGAAGCCCGACGAATATCAGCGCATCCTCGATCTGGTCGGACGTGAGCCGAGCTTTACCGAACTCGGTATCTTTTCGGCGATGTGGAACGAGCACTGCTCCTACAAATCCTCGAAGAAATGGCTGCGCACCCTGCCGACCAGCGGCCCGCAGGTGATCCAGGGACCGGGCGAGAATGCCGGCGTGGTCGACATCGGCGATGGCGACTGCGTCGTCTTCAAGATGGAGAGCCATAACCATCCCTCCTACATCGAACCCTACCAGGGTGCTGCGACCGGCGTCGGCGGCATCCTGCGTGACGTCTTCACCATGGGCGCAAGGCCGGTGGCGGCGATGAACGCGCTGCGCTTCGGCGCGCCGGACCATCCGAAGACCAGGCATCTGGTGGCCGGCGTGGTGTCCGGCGTTGGCGGCTACGGCAATTCCTTCGGCGTGCCGACGGTCGGCGGCGAGGTCAATTTCGACCCGCGCTACAACGGCAACATCCTGGTCAATGCCTTCGCCGCCGGCCTTGCCAAGACGGATGCCATCTTCCTGTCCGAGGCCAAGGGCGTCGGCCTGCCGGTCGTCTATCTCGGCGCCAAGACCGGTCGCGACGGCGTCGGCGGCGCCACCATGGCCTCGGCCGAATTCGACGACAAGATCGAGGAGAAGCGGCCGACCGTCCAGGTCGGCGATCCCTTCACAGAGAAATGCCTGCTGGAGGCCTGCCTCGAACTGATGGCCTCGGGCGCGGTCATCGCCATCCAGGACATGGGCGCGGCCGGGCTCACCTGCTCGGCCGTAGAGATGGGCGCCAAGGGCGACCTCGGCATCGAGCTCGACCTCGACAGGGTGCCGGTGCGCGAGGAGCGCATGAGCGCCTATGAGATGATGCTGTCTGAAAGCCAGGAGCGCATGCTGATGGTGCTGCGCCCCGAGAAAGAGAAAGAGGCCGAGGCGATCTTCCACAAATGGGGTCTCGACTTCGCCATCGTCGGCAAGACCACTGACGATCTGCGCTTCCGCGTTCTGCACCAGGGCGACGAGGTCGCCAATTTGCCGATCAAGGAACTCGGCGACCAGGCGCCTGAATATGATCGCCCCTGGGTCGAGCCGAAGAAGCCGGCGCCACTCGCGGTCGGGGACGCACCCAGGGCCGATGTCGCCGATGCGCTGCTCAAGCTGCTTGGCGGGCCGGACCTCTCCTCGCGCCGCTGGGTGTGGGAGCAGTATGATACGCTGATCCAGGGCAATTCGCTGCAGCTTCCGGGCGGCGACGCCGGCGTGGTGCGCGTCGAGGGCCATGCGTCCAAGGCGCTCGCCTTCTCCTCCGACGTGACGCCGCGCTATTGCGAGGCCGATCCCTATGAAGGCGGCAAGCAGGCGGTGGCCGAATGCTGGCGCAATCTTACCGCCACCGGCGCCCTGCCGCTGGCGGCCACCGACAACCTCAATTTCGGCAATCCGGAACGGCCGGAGATCATGGGCCAGCTGGTCGGCGCGGTGAAAGGCATCGGCGATGCCTGCCGCGCGCTCGGCTTCCCGATCGTCTCGGGCAATGTCTCGCTCTACAACGAAACCAACGGACGCGGCATCCTGCCGACACCGACGATCGGCGGCGTCGGGCTGATCGCCGACTGGTCGAAAATGGCGCGCGTCGGCTTTGCCGGCGAAGGCCAGATGATCGTGCTGGTCGGCGCGCCGGCGACGTGGGGCAGCCATCTCGGCCAGTCCGTCTTTATGCGCGACATCCATGGCCGCGGCGACGGCCCGCCGCCGCCTGTCGACCTCGAGCATGAAAAGCGCGTCGGTGATCACGTCCGCGCGCTGATCGCCTCCGGCATTGTCACCGCCGCGCATGACCTTTCCGACGGCGGCCTTGCCGTGGCGCTGGCCGAAATGGCCATGGCGTCGGGCATCGGCGCCACCATCCCTGGCCTTGTCGGGACCGATCCGATCCCGGTGTTCTTCGGCGAGGACCAGGGCCGCTACCTGTTGACGCTGTCGATCGACCCGCAAAGCAAGGAATGGGACGCCATTCGCGAGGAACAGGGCAAGCTCGGCATCTTCGCGCCCTGGATCGGCTCGACCGGCGGCCGCGACCTGAAACTCGGCGAGGCGCGGGCGATCCCGGTCAGCGAATTGACCGCCGCCCACGAATCCTGGTTTCCTCGCTTCATGGCAAACGAGGTTGTGGACCCATAATATTTTGGTCGGGATGGCGCCTTGTGCGCCTTTGGAAGTGGTGCATCCGCCATCCGGGCCATATCTATGAGATCAGTACCTGATAGGAAAACCCGCATGGCAATGGATGCCCACGACATCGAACGGCTGATCAAGGAAGGCATTCCGGACGCCAAGGTGACGATCCGCGACCTGGCCGGCGACGGCGACCATTACGCCGCCGAAGTGGTGGCCGAGAGTTTTCGCGGAAAAAGCCGCGTCCAGCAGCACCAGATGGTCTATGACGCGCTGAAGGGCAATATGGGCGGCGTTCTGCATGCGCTGGCCCTGCAGACCAGCGTCCCGGATTGAGGCAGCCGGACGGCTCCGCGTGGAACCTTTCATCGAAACGCTAACCGTTCCAGATCCTTGTTTTGACGGAGTTCCGGACGGAAAACCGTTTTCATACTTTCCTGGGATTGCTCAGATCTTCACCAGCATCGCCGTCAGGTACATGAAGCCGACGCCGGCGGCCAGGCCGGCCATCGCACTCGGAGCAAGCAGTGCCCGCGTGCCGTCGGCGCGCTGGCGAAGCTGCATCGACACGAGTTCAACGATCACCTGCAGGATTGCGCCGGCACCGACCGCCAGCGCCAGCGCCGACCATTGCGGCGCATAGGCGAGGCTGCCGATCCACAGG
>NZ_RZOI01000152.1:0-10046 GCF_004022645.1 Mesorhizobium sp. M4A.F.Ca.ET.020.02.1.1
GCTTGGCGCCGGCGAGGTGGTCGTGCTGGCGCCGCCGGTCGAGGAACAGCATGGCGCGGTGCTGGCCTTCCTCGCCGACGGCGAGTCCTGGTCGAGCTCGGCGCTGGCGATCGCGCTTGGCGCCAGCGCTCGCACCGTGCAGCGGGCGCTGGAGGAGCTTTCGGCCGAGAGAAAGGTTCAGGCCATCGGCCGTGGCCGGGCGCGCCGCTGGATGATGCCGCCGGTGACCGGATTCCCGACTGTCTTGTTACTCCCGGGCCCGCTGCCGAGCGACTAAGCATGCTGGCGAAAGTTTCGGGAAAGAGACATGCCCAGGAACTAAGTGCCAGGTGTATTGTCCAGATCGATGGAGACCGCGATGAAACGAGCGACTGCCGAAATCCTGCGTGAGTACGGACCCTTTCCGGGGGTGAAGACCGTGGCTGGCGTGACCTTCGACGGCGAGAAAGTCTGGTTTGCCTCGGGCGACAAGCTCAATGCGCTCGATCCTGGGTCAGGAGCGACACTGCGCTCGATCGATGTCGCAGCCGATGCCGGAACCGCCTTCGACGGCAAGCATCTTTACCAGATCGCCGAAGAGCGCATCCAGAAGATCGATCCGCGGACCGGCGACGTCATCGCCACGATCCCGGCTCCCGGCAATGGCGGCGACTCCGGCCTGACCTGGGCCGAGGGCTCGCTTTGGGTTGGTGAATACCGCGCCCGCAAGATCCATCAGATCGATCCCGAAACCGGCACGGTGATCCGTACCATCGAGTCCAAGCGCGTCGTCACCGGGGTCACCTGGGTCGACGGCGAGCTCTGGCACGGTACCTGGGAAGGCGACGAGAGCGATCTGCGGCGCATCGATCCTGATACCGGCGAGGTGCTTCAGACGCTGGACATGCCGGCGGGAATGGGTGTGTCCGGGCTGGAATCCGATGGCGGAGGCTGCTTCTTCTGCGGCGGCGGCAACAGCGGCAAGGTGAGGGCGGTGCGCCGGCCCGGCTATGCCCCCACGGTGGCGAACAAATAGAAGCCGGGGCCGGGCGCGTTCTGAACTTCGTGATCGAGGCGCCTGCCGGGCGCCCCCATCTCGCGCGTTCACGAGGAGGCGGCCCGCAACATCGCCGGCGAGCTCTGGTAGACCGTGCGTCTGGTCTCAGTCCTTGGCGCGCTCGACGTAGGAGCCGTCGGCGGTCATCACCACCACGCGCGTGCCGGCGGAAATGTGCGGCGGCACCGCCGTGCGCACGCCGTTGGAAAGCATGGCCGGCTTGTAGGACGAGGACGCCGTCTGGCCCTTGGTGACCGGTTCGGTTTCGACCACCTCGAACACGGCGCGCTGCGGCAGCACCAGCGAAATCGGCACGCCGTTGAACTGCGCCAGCTGCACCGCCATGCCTTCCTGCAGATAGGGGGCCATGTCGCCGACCACGCCTTCCGGAGCCACGACCTGGTCGTAGCTTTCCGGGTTCATGAAATGGAAGCCTTCGCCGTCGGAGTAGAGGAAAGTGTGCTCGCGCTCCTCGACATAGGCGCGCTCCACCATCTCTGTCGTGCGATAACGCTCCGAAACCTTCACGCCGTCGCCGATGCGGCGCATGTCGAGTTGCGTCACCGGCGTGCCCTTGCCAGGGTGGATGTTTTCGGCAAAGAGGATGACATAGAGCTTGCCGTCCTTATCGACGACGTTGCCTTTGCGTAAGGAGCTGGCGATGACCTTGACCACGGTATTCAATCCCAATCGAGTTTTTCGGCCTGCGAGCGCTGATTGCCAAAAATCGGCTACGGCGGCCACCGCGTGCGCCCTAGCGCATCTTGCGCCGAACCGCCAGCCTTCCCGGCGATTTTCCTGCCGATGACCAGCCAAGCTTCCCCCTGGTGGACGCCCGATGTCCATGCCGACCGCCGGCCGCGGCTGTTGGCGCGCAACGCCATTGCCACCGCCTTGCGCGGCTGGTTCGCCAGTCGCGATTTCATCGAGGTCACGACATCGGCGCTCCAGGTCTCGCCCGGCAACGAAGCGCATCTGGCGGCCTTCGCCACCGAGGCGATCGGGACGGATGGCGCGCGCCAGCCGCTCTATCTGCATACTTCGCCGGAATTCGCCTGCAAGAAGCTGCTTGCCGCCGGCGAGCGGCGCATCTTCAGTTTGGGCCCGGTGTGGCGCAACCGCGAGCGCGGGCCCTTGCACCATCCGGAATTCACCATGCTCGAATGGTATCGCGTCGGCGAGACCTATGAGAGCCTGATGGCGGACTGCGCCGAATTCCTGGCTCTCGCGGCGGAGAAGGCCGGCGCGAAAACCTTTCGCTTCCGCGGCCGCGAGGCCGACCCTTTCGCCGAGCCGGAGCGGCTAAGTGTCGCCGAAGCCTTTTCGCGCCATGCCGGCATCGAACTTCTCGCGACCGTCTCCGCCGACGGCGGCACCGATCGCGCGGCGCTGCACGATGCCCTCGTCCGTGCCGGCCTGCGCACCGCGCGCGACGACCACTGGGCCGACCTGTTCAGCCGGGTGATGGTCGAGAAGGTCGAACCGGCGCTGGGGCAGGGGCGGGCCACCATCCTGTACGGCTACCCGGTCTCGGAAGCCGCGCTCGCCCGGCCGAGCGCGGAGGATCCGCGCGTTGCCGAGCGTTTCGAACTCTATTGCTGCGGCGTCGAGCTCGCCAACGCCTTCGGCGAGCTCACCGATCCAACCGAGCAGCGCCGCCGCTTCACCGCCGAAATGGACGAGAAGGAGCGCATCTATGGCGAGCGCTACCCGATCGACGAGGACTTTCTCGCGGCTCTGGCCACCATGCCGCAGGCCAGCGGCTCGGCGCTCGGCTTCGACCGGCTGGTGATGCTGGCGACGGGCGCGGCGCGGATCGACGACGTGATCTGGACGCCGGTGGCCGACGCGTGAAGACCTCAGCCGCCGGCCTCGCCGGTCCTGAAGAACCTATGCCGCTGCGCCCGGCCGTTTCTGACCGCGCCGCGCCAAAAGATTGGCCACCACCAGAAGCACGATCGACAGCGCCATCATCAGCGTCGCGGCGGCGGTGATCGCCGGGCTGAGCTTTTCGCGAAGGCCGATGAACATTTCGAGCGGCATGGTGCGCTGGCCGGCGCTGGCCAAGAACTGCACGACCACGACCTCGTCGAAGGACGTGACGAAGGCGAAGGCCGCGCCAGAGAGCACGCCGGGCAGAATCAGCGGCAGCATCACCCGAAAGAACGCGGTCAGCGGTTTCGCCCCGGAGATCGCGGCGGCACGCATCAAATTGCGGTCGAAGCCGGTGAGGCTCGCCGCCACCGTCACGACGACAAACGGACTGGCTAGAGCGGTATGCGCCAGGATGATGCCGGCGTAGGTGCTGGCCAGGCCGATGCGCGCATAGAACAGATACGAGCCGACGGCGGTGATCACCACCGGCACTATGAGCGGCGACAGAAGCAGCGGCATGACGATGCGTCGGCCTGGGAATTTCTCGTCGGAAAGCGCGATCGCCGTCAGCGTGCCAAGCGTCGTTGCGATCAGCGTGGTGCCGAAGGCAACGATCAGGCTGTTGCCGATCGCCGACTGCCAGCGCTGGGTGCCGAGCACCATCTCGTACCAGCGCGTCGAGAGGCCCTCCAGCGGGAAGATGAAGAAGGCACCGCTGTTGAAGGAGAGCGGAACCGGAATGAGGATCGGGACCAGCAGGAAAAGGATGACCAGCGCGCACCAGATCCAGAGCAGCGCGATGCGGATGCGTTCGCCAAGGGTTGGGTAGGGAGACAACAGCATGGCTACACCAGCTTCAGGCGGTCGAGGCCGAGGATGCGAGCAAAGATGCCGAACAGCGCCAACGTGAAGACGAGCAGGATGAAGCTCAAGGCCGCCGCCATCTCCCAGTTCAGTTCGACATTGACGTAGTTGGCGATGAAGTTGCTGATCAGCTGGTCGCTGGCGCCACCGATCAGCGCCGGCGTTATGTAGTAACCCAGGCACAGGATGAAGGTGAGCAGGCATCCGGCCATCACGCCGGGAAACACCTGCGGAAGGTAGACGCGCCGGAAGGCGGTGAGGGGTTTGGCTCCAAGCGAATAGGCCGCCTTCATCTGCGACGGCTGGATGGTGCGCATGACGCTGTAGATCGGCAGCAGCGTGAACGGCAGCTGGATATGCGTCATGGCAATGATCAGCCCGATGCGGCTGTACATCAGGTCGAGCCGGTCGCTGGCTATGCCGATGAAGAGCAGGAAGTCGTTGACCAGGCCGAATTTCTGCAAAAGCACCGTCCACGCGGCGGTGCGCACCAGGATCGAGGTCCAGAACGGCAGGAGCACGGCGACGATCAGCACGGCGGCCAGGCCTTTCGGTGCGCTGGCGATGAGGTAGGCGAGGGGAAACCCGAGCAGAAGCGTGGCGAGCGTGACCGCCGCGGCAACAAGGAAGGTGCGCACGAATACCTGCAGGAAGATCGCCTGCTCCGGCGGCACCCGCTCGATGCCGCCATCGGCATTCCAGCGCATGTCGAGCGCGCTCAGCAGATAGAACGAGGTGAGGCTGTGAGTGCCATTCCGGATTGCCTGCCAGGTCGACGGCGCCGACCAGAACGGCACCGATTTCATGGCCTCGAGCGCGGCCTGACCGTCGGCGTTTTCGAGCTTGCGCACCGTCTTCAGCACTTGGCTGCGCGCGCCGGGCAGGCGGGCGTTCAGGCTCTTGGCCAGCTCATAGGCCGTGCCCTTGACCTGGTTGTCCTTCAGGTCGGCGGCCAGCGCCGCGAAGCCATCGTCCACCGGCAGGCCCTGGCCGTTCCAGCCGGCCAGGGCCACGGTCGTCTTGGGCAAAGCATCTGCGATTGTCGGATCATAGACGGCGCGCGACAGCAGCAGCACGATAGGTATGCCGAAGCTCAACGCCAGGAGAATGAGCAGCGGCGCCGCCAACAGCAGCGAGCGCAGCCGGTCGCCGAATTCGGCGCGCCGGAGCGCCGCCGACACGGATTTGAGGTCCGCGTCGGCGGCTGGCCGGCCGCGGGCCAGCGCGGGCCGGTCGACTTCGCTGGGCTGGAGCGCCGACATGCCCGTTCCTACTGCGCAAGCCAGGCGTTGAAGCGCTTGACCAGATCCTCGCCGTAGTCGCCCCAGAACTCGGTGTCGGCGACCAGATAGGCGCCGCCCAGATGGTCCGGCGCGTTGGGCAGTTTCGGCAAGGCGTCGGCTGCGACGAAGGACGCGGCATCGGTGCGCACCGGTCCGTAGGTGATGTAGCTGGCAAGCTTGGCGTTGTTTTCCGGCTCGCTGATATAGGCGAGATATTTGTAGGCGAGGTCCGGGCTCTTGGCGCCCTTTGGAATGGCGATCATGTCATATTCGAGGATCTGGTTGTTCCAGACGATCTTGAACGGCTTGCCGTCGGTGTCGATAGCGTTCTGGATGCGGCCGTTCCAGGCGGTCGTCATCACCACTTCCTTGGAGGCCAGAAGCTGCGCCGGCTGCGCGCCGGCATCCCACCAGACGATGTCCTTCTTGATCGTGTCGAGCTTCTTGAAGGCGCGGTCGACGCCTTCCGGCGTTGCAAGGACCTTGTAGACGTCGGCCGGCGCCACGCCGTCGGCCATCAGCGCCCATTCGAGGTTCTGCGCCGGGAACTTGCGCATGGCTCGCTTGCCCGGGAACTTGGTCGTGTCGAAGAGGTCGAGCACCGATGTTGGCGCCTCTTTCAGCACGGTCGGGTCATAGGCGAGGATATCCCCGTAAGCATCGAGACCGACACCGCAATCGAGCGCCGAGCCCTCGATGAACTTGTCACGCGGTCCGATCTTGGAATAGTCGAGCCGCTCGAGGATGCCGGCGTCGCAGCCCTGCAGCACGGTCGCCGTCTCGACCGTCACCAGGTCGATCGGCACGTTGCCGGTGTCGACCATGGCCTTCACCTTGCCGAGGTCGCCGAGATATTCCTGCTCGAGGATCTTGACGCCGGTCTCCTTGCTGAACGGCTCGAACCAGGCCTTGCGCTGGGCGTCCTGCCAAGCGCCCCCGCTCGCCATGATGGAAAGCTCTTGCGCAAAGGCGGCGTGGCCTATCGTCGTGCAGGCAGTTGCGGCCACAAGCGCGAGCAGAGTCTGCTTTGTGTATTTCATGTCGTTTTCCCCTGTTTCGGAATGGCGCCGCCCGTCCCGGCATCGGCCGGAAAGGCGTGGCAATCATTGGGCGCGCAGGAGACCGTCACGGCCTCGCCGTTTGCCATCGTCGCTTCGGGGCCGACCTTGACGGTCAGCACCTGGTCGTTGGCGAGCCTGGCCACGAGGCGCAGGTGGTCGCCGAGATAGATCCGCCCGTCCACCGTGGCGGGCAGGGCGTTGCCGCCGGCCGCCATCGGCGTCAGGGTCAGCCGTTCCGGTCGGATGGCGACCTGGCAGGGAGCGCCCTGCGCGACGCCGATCGCCAGCGCGGTGAGTTCGCCACCGCCGCTCAGCCGGACCCTGCATTCTGCGCCGGAGACTCGGTCAACCACGCCTTCCAGCGTGTTGTTCTCGCCGATGAAGCTCGCCACGAACGAGCTCTGCGGGTTGTTGTAGAGATCATCGGGCGAGCCGAGCTGGGCGATGCCGCCATTGTTGAAAACGGCGACGCGGTCCGACATCGTCAGTGCCTCGCTCTGGTCATGCGTGACGTAGACGATGGTGACGCCGAGCATGGTGTGGATCTGTTTGATCTCGAGCTGCATGTGTTCGCGCAGCTTCTTGTCGAGCGCGCCGAGCGGCTCGTCCATGAGTACCAGGCTCGGCTTGAACACCAGGGCGCGGGCAAGCGCCACGCGCTGCTGCTGGCCGCCGGAAAGCTGGGTCGGTCGGCGGTCGCCAAATTGCCTGAGCCGCACCATGTCGAGCGCGCTCGCTACCCTGGATGCGATATCGGCCTTGCCGACCTGCCGGACCGAGAGCGGGAAGCCGACGTTCTCCTCGACCGTCATATGCGGGAACAGCGCGTAGTTCTGGAACACCATGCCGATGTTGCGCTGATAAGGCGGCAAGCGGTCGACCGGTTGGCCTTCCAGCGTGATCGTGCCATGCGTCGGCCGCTCGAAGCCGGCAAGCATGTTGAGCGTCGTTGTCTTGCCGGAGCCGGAAGGACCAAGCAGCGTCAGGAATTCGCCGCGCGCAACGGTGAGGTTCATCCGCGTCACGGCGAAAGTCCGCCCGTCGTAGGATTTTTCGACGTCGGCGAATTCGACGAAACCCTTGCCGGGACCGGCTTGCGCGGCCGGCGCGATCGTGGCCGGGGCGGCCGGCAATGCGGCCTGGCTGGCGCTCATAGTCCGCAATCCTTGATGCGGCTGAGATGCGGCTTGCGATCCATGCCTCGTCCTCCCGGAAACCGGCTGCTGCCCGGCAGGTCATGTGACTTGTATGGTCACACAATTAACCTGTAGTCGACCATAGATGCAGACAACTTTGTCCGTCAGGCCGATTTTTGGCGGATTGTGTGAGATTGTTAACAGGATATCTTGCGGTTGTACGCCAGACAAGCTCTATTGTCCGGAGTATTGTCTTATGCTAGATGCGCCAACAGTGAGACATCAGCCGTAGTCGATTCCCGCATGCTGCAAGATCTTCGCCTCCCCGACGACGAAAGTCCGGTTTACCGTCGCCTTGCCGACGCGATCGCCGAACGCATCGCCGCCGGCACGCTCGCGGTCGGTGACCGGTTGCCGCCGCAGCGCGAGATCGCGCGGGCACTGGGCATCAATGTCACGACCGTCACGCGGGCCTTGTCGACACTTCAGGAGCAGGGGCTGCTCGAAGCGCGGCCCGGACGCGGCACGACGGTCGCCGCCCGTGACGTCGGCGAGAAGCCGGGCTTCGTGTCGTCGCCGAGCGACCAGAGCGGCATCATCGACCTTTCCGTCAACCGGCCGGCCACCACCGCCTATCTCGATGCGGTTGCCGCGCTGCTGCCGCGTCTGCCCAAGGACCGGCACTACGCCGCGCTTCAGGACTACCACCCGCCGGAAGGACCGCTCTGGGCGCGCGTGGCGGTGGCCGACTGGTTCAAATCCGTCGCCGGCGACGGCGATCCCGGCCGCGTCGTGCTCGCCGCTGGCGCCCAGCACGGACTGGACGGTGTCCTCGGTGCGGTGACCAGGCAGGGCGAGGTCGTGCTTGCCGACGAGGTGACGTACCAGGGCATAAACGCGCTCTGTCGCGTGCATGGGCTGGATCTCAGGGGCGTCGCCATGGACCGCGCCGGCATGCGCCCCGACGCCTTCGAGGGCGCCTGCGCGCACCTGCGTCCGCGCGCGGTCTTCCTGGTGCCGACGCTGCACAACCCGACGACGATCACGCTGAGCGCGGAGCGCCGGCATGAGCTTGCGGCGGTTGCCCGCCGCTACAATGTGCTGATCATCGAGGACGACGTCTACCGGCCGCTGGCCGACGACCCGCCACCCTCCTTCGCCTGTCTCGAGCCCGAACTGACCATCCATCTCGGCGCGCTGTCGAAATGCCTGGCGCCGGGCCTGCGCCTTGGGTTCGTCATCGCCCCGCGCCCCATCGCCGGCCAGGTCGCGGCGGCGCTGCGCATCAACTGCTGGAGCATCAGCCCGCTGACGGCGCTGATCGGTGCCAGGCTGATCGAGGAAGGCTCTGCTGCCCGCATCATCGACATCCAGAAGCAGGAACTGCGCCAGCGCCAGGCGATCCTGAGCGAAATCCTCGGCCGCTTCGACATACAGGCACATCCGACGTCGACCCATGCCTGGCTGCGCCTGCCGGAGCCCTGGCGCGGCGCGGGCTTTGCCCGCACCTGCCTGGAGCGCGGTGTCGCCGTGCTGCCGGGCGATGCCTTCGCGGTCGGCCGCGAGCCGGTCCAGCACGGCGTGCGCATCAATGTCGGCGCGGCGCGCTCGCAGGAGGATCTGCGCACGGCACTCGCCATCATGGCCGAACTGTTGTCGGCCGGCCATCTGCAACTGCCGGGTTTTGTGTAGGTCATCGGTGGCAGCGTCCAGGACTGTCGAAATCGCCATCGTTGGCGCCGGTGTCGTCGGGCTGGCGACGGCATTGCGGCTTGCCGGCGAAGGCCGCGAGGTCCTTCTCATCGATCCCAACGAGCCGGGCTCGGGCGCCTCGTTCGGCAATGCCGGAACGATTGCCGAATATGCCTGCATGCCGGTCGGCAATCCGGCCGTCCTGCGCGCGCTGCCGAAACTGCTTCTTGACCCGGACAGCCCGTTCGCATTGCGCTGGACAGCGCTTTTCCAGCTTGCGCCATGGTTGGTCCGCTTTGTCAGGCAATCGCTGCCGGCGGCCACCCGAGCCAACGCACTGGCGCTCGCGGGGCTGCTGGCCGAAGCCTTGCCGGCCTGGGGGGAGATGGCGCAGGAAGCCGGCCTGCAGGATCTTTTGCGCCGCAACGGCTGCCTCTATCTCTACCGCCGAGAGGGCGATTTTGCCGCCGCATCCGGCGGGCGGGCACTGCGCGCCGAGCTTGGCGTTCGTCAGGAGGTGCTGACGTCGCAAGAGGTGGCCGGGCTGGAGCCCGGCCTGCAGGCAACCCACGCCCGCGGCCTTTACTTCCCTCACTCCATGAATGTCGCCGATCCGAGCCTCGTGATGCGCCGGCTGTTCGATGCGGCCGCGGCCCGCGGCGCGCTGCTGGTCAGAGCCGAAGTGACCAGCCTGCGGGCTGACGCTGGCGGCGTTGAGCTAGGCGGTTCCGATTTCCGCGTCAAAGCGAAGACAGTGGTAATCGCTGCCGGCGCACGCTCGCGCGCTCTGGCTGCGCAAGCCGGCGACAGCATCCCGCTGGAAACCGAACGCGGCTACCATCTCGAATTCCTGACCGACGCACCTCTACTCAATCGCCCGGTCTGTCCTGTCGATCTCGGCTTCTACATGACGCCGATGGCTGGCCGGCTGCGCGTCGCCGGCACGGTCGAGTTGGGCGGGCATGCCGCACCGGCAAATGCGCGCCGTCTGGCGCTGCTCGATCGCGGCGTCAGGCAGTTCTTCCCCGACCTTGGCCGAGCGTCGTCCGAGTGGCTGGGCTTTCGCCCATCGCTGCCCGATTCCCGGCCGGTCATCGGC
>NZ_RZOI01000153.1:0-10033 GCF_004022645.1 Mesorhizobium sp. M4A.F.Ca.ET.020.02.1.1
GGTCTACATTCTGGAGGACCTCGACCAGGAGGACCAGGACGAGATCCTGTCGCAACTGCCGTTCACCGAGCGCATCAGGCTCAGGCGCTCGCTCGACTATCCGGAGGAGTCGGCCGGTCGGCGCATGCAGACGGAATTCGTCGCCGTGCCGCCGTTCTGGACTATCGGCCAGACCATCGACTACATGCGCGAGGACAACAACCTTCCCGACCGCTTCAGCCAGATATTCGTCATCGATCCGAGCTTCAAGCTCGTCGGCGCCATCGACCTGGACCAGATCTTGCGCACCAAGCGGGCGGTGAAGGTCGAGGACGTCATGCATGAGACGAGGCATGCCATCCCCGCCACCATGGACCAGGAAGAGGCGGCGCGGGAATTCGAGCAATACGACCTGTTGTCTGCCGCGGTGGTCGATGAGAACGAGCGGCTGGTCGGCGTGCTCACCATCGACGACGTCGTCGACGTCATCCAGCAGGAGGCCGAGGAGGACCTTCTGCGCATGGGCGGCGTCGGCGACGAGGAACTGTCCGACACGGTGCTCGCGACCTCGCGCTCGCGCGTGCCGTGGCTGCTGGTCAACCTTCTGACGGCCTTCCTCGCGGCCTCGGTAATCGGCCTGTTCGACCAGACGATCGAGCATATCGTTGCGCTGGCCGTGCTCATGCCGATCGTGGCCGGCATGGGCGGCAATGCCGGCTCGCAAACGATGACCGTCACCGTGCGCGCGCTGGCGACGAAGGATATCGACATCTACAACGCCGCCCGCATTATTCGCCGCGAAGTCGGCGTCGGCCTCATCAACGGCATCGTGTTCGCGGTGCTGATCGGCATCGTCGCGGCGGCATGGTTTCGCGACCCCAATCTGGGCGGCATCATTGCGGCGGCGATGATCATCAACATGTTCGCGGCGGCGCTGGCCGGCATCCTGATCCCGCTGCTGCTCGACCGCTTCAAGATCGATCCGGCGGTGGCGTCGGCCGTCTTCGTCACCACGGTCACCGACTGCGTTGGCTTCTTCGCCTTTCTGGGCTTGGCCACCTGGTGGTTCGCCGTACCCTGAAGGCGCAATTGACTTTTACGTAAATGCCGTGCGAGGTTCGGCCGGCTTCCATTCGATTCCGCTCATGGAACGGAGGCGAGGGCGACGCCACCGGACGGCGCCCAGTACCGGCATCGGGAGCAACAATGCGGGAATACTACACGATCACCGAACTGACCCGCGAATTCGACGTGTCGACGCGCACGCTGCGCTTCTACGAGGACGAGGGCCTGGTGCAGCCGGTGCGGCGCGGCCGCACGAGGCTGTTCCGCCCGTCCGACCGGCATCTGATCCGCCAGATCATGCGGGGAAAAAGGCTCGGCTTCTCGATCAACGAGATCCGCGAAATCATCCAGATGTACAAGGAGCCGCCCGGCGAGGTCGGCCAGCTCAAGCTGATGATCAAGCGCATTGAGGAAAAGCGCGAGGATCTCAGGCAGAAGCGGCGCGACCTGGAAGAAACGCTGGCCGAGCTCGACCAGGCGGAAGAATCCTGCGTCGAGCGTCTGGTGGAGCTCGGCGTAAACACCTGAACTCAGTGGGGTACCTCCGGCTCAAATCCAGCGCCGCACCCGCTTGGCGTAGTCGCGGTATTTCTTGCCGAATTTAGCCGCCAGCACCTTCTCCTCCTTTTCGACCGCCAGCTTCTGCGTGGCGAACGCGGCGACGAAGGCGAACAGCAGGAACCAGGCGATCCCGGTGATGAAGGCGACGCCGATCAACAGCAGCGTGTTGGCAAGATACATCGGATTGCGGGTGATCGAGAACGGGCCCGATGTGACGAGATGGTCCGGCACCGCGTTCGGATTGAACGTCGTCTTCGCTCGCAGCATGACCCGGATCGCCGTGAACCAGAGCGCGGCGACAAAGAACAGCGCCACCCAGCCGGCGGCAAACAGGAGGTCGCCGAGGAGATCGCCGATCCACGGCAGCGGAAAGAAGAGGCCGAGCACGACGCTGGCGGCGATGGCGATGACGTAGATCAGCGGCGGCCACGGGATGAGACCGGGTTTCGGCTGACTGTCGGTCATTGCTGTCCTCCCTCCATCGCGCTGTCGGTGCTCGCCGTGCAAGCGCCGGCGAGCTCGGCGAGATGCGCCTTGAACCCCGGTGTCTGGTCGCCCTTGTAGAGCCTGTCCAGTATCCCTTCGCCCTGCAGCGTACCCAGCATGCAGCCACAATAGCTCGTACAGAATTTGCTGTCGCGCTGCTGTTCACAGGATATCTGGCAGGATTTGAGGAAGCTGGCGTCCTGGTCCAGCGGCGCCGCCGGCATCACCTGCGAAAACAGCCAGACCGAACCGAACAGCAGTGGCTGATGGATCAGATAGAAGGCGAGGCTGTGGCGGCCGATGAAGACCAGCGGGTTCGACCAGCGGCCGGGCGCCAATTTCGCCAGCCTGGCAAGCAGGCCGCAGGTGGAAGCGAGTTTCGCCGCGGCAATGCCCAACAGCACGGCGCCGAACCATGGGAAGAGCGGCACATAGTCGTTGGAGCGCGGGTTGGTCGCCGACAGGCCGACCCACCACAGCGCCGGATGGTCGAAGGCTTCCGAGCGCAGATAGAGCGGGGCGGCGATCACAAGCGCCGCGACGGCGATGGTCAGCAGCGAGGGCAATCGCAGGAAGGCGAGGCCGAGCAGGGATGCGAGCGCGATCTCGTGCAATATGCCGAAGAAGATGAAGCCATCCGGCGTGGCGATGCGAGTGATCAACGAAATGGCCAGCGCCGCCACGGCGACCATGGCAAAGCGCTTCCAGAAGCCCGGCCAACGGATCTGCCTTCCATGGGCGAGGAACAGGCTGACGCCGACCAGGAACAGGAAGGTCGAGGCGATGCAGCGCGCGTAGATCTTCCACCAGCCGAAGGCGGTGAGGCCGGGATCGGCATAGCCGAAATTCTCGAGGTCCCAGGTGAAATGGTAGCTCGCCATGGCCAGCAGGGCCAAGCCGCGCACGATGTCGATGGCGACGATGCGTCCTTGCTTCGGCGTGTCCTGAACAGGTTCGGCCGGCGATTGAAGGCTCATCGTGTCTCGCATTCCGATTCAGTGATACCAAACGACTATCATGGTTCAGCCAGACAAAAGAAGGCGGGACCTCTGTCGCCTGGTATCAAGCTGCCCGCCGTTTTCTTTCGAGCGGTTCGAGGGCCGGCCGTGAGCCTGGGTTCAGCGTTCGCCACGCGCGCGGGCTGCCGGCGGCGGCCGTGGCTTTGTCACCTGGCGGCATCTGCCGAAGTCGCTCTAGGGTTTGGGCGAAAATGCCTGATGCCGCGCGCGCACCCATTCGTGGAAACGGTGCAGGTCGTACTCCTCCGGCATCAGCACACCGGCCTCGTGGCGCATCGAACGCAGGCCCTTCTGGTTGACCTCGCAGATCGCCGCGTCCTCTTCCAGCACCTGCCTGCCAAAGGCGACGATGTTGTCGATGTCGGCTTCCGGCGAGGCGAGCGCTTCGGCCGGGAACAGCCATTCGGCTGACAGTTCCGTCTGCTCGGGGCCGAGCGGCACAAGCCGCACGGTGCGCACATAGTCGACATGGCCGACGATGAACATCGACGGCAGGCTTGTGGCGTAGGTCTGGCCGGCGGCGCATTCGGCCGGCGTCAGGCCGGCAAACACCGGGCCGTGCGCGCGGCCGTCGCGCGACCAGGTCTCGGCGCCGGCTCGGAGGCCGCCGGAATATTCCGGCGCGTCATTGTCGGCGTGGCGCGCCCATTCTGGATCGTCGTGCCTCGTCATCAGGCCACGGCCATACATCGGCACCAGCCGCGACAGGTCCTTGTGGACGCCAGGGCAATGCAGGCACTCGTTGAAATTCTCCCAGAAGATCTTCCAGTTGCAGTTCATGACCTTGCGCAGCGCATGGCCGGTGACCAGCGTCTCCAGCGGCCAGTTGGCGAGATTGCCGGAAGCTCTGTCGAACGAAGCTTCCGCCGAGCCGGCGGCATCTTCGGCGAGGTTGATGAAGACGAAGCCGCGCCACACCGACAGCGCCACGCCATAGAGCGGGTAGTCTGCCTTGTCGAAGCCTTCGGGCAGCGACTTCGACGGCACGCGCACGAGATCGCCGCGCAGCGAATAGGACCAGGCGTGGTAGGGGCAGGTCAGCAGCCTGGCCTTCAGCCTTCCCTCGCTCTCCTGGCAAAGCTGCGAGCCGCGATGCCGGCAGGTGTTGTGGAAGGCGCGCAATTCGCCGGCCTCGTCGCGCAGCACCACGATCTCCTGCGTGCCGACGCGGAATGTCCTGAAAGCCAGCGGCTGGGCAAGATCGGCCTCACGGCAGACCAGCAGCCAGCTTTTGTACCAGATCGCGTCGAGGTCACGACCGTGGGCCCCGGCATCCCAATAGGCCGACGACGGCAGCGTCGGCGCAAGCCTGGTCAGGCCGGTGTAGAGGTCGTCGCTCGGTTTGGGCTGCATAGGCGGCTCCCTGAATGGTCCAGCCGACACCCGGGCAGGATGTTTGTCAATCGCTCGCGCCGTGGCCATTGTGGCACGCAATCGCCGCCCCTAAGGTCGGCGCTTCACAAGTCGGGTGCCCAGGGACAGTTCATGCCGCCAAGGACAATGTCGCTCACCGAGGAGCTGGTCGCGCGCTGCTTTCGCGTCGTCGAGGACAGCGGGCCTGATCCCAACGCGATGCATCTGGACGATGCCGACTATGATGCGATGCTGGACACGCTGGAGGCTGAGCTGCCTGGCAGCGAGCCGCTCTGGCTGTTCGGCTACGGGTCGCTGATCTGGAAGCCCGAGATCGACCATGTCGAAGAGCGGGTAGCGGTCGCGCGCGGCTGGCACAGATCCTTCTGCATGAAGATGACGCGCTGGCGCGGCACCAGGGAGCAGCCTGGCCTGATGATGGCGCTGGACCGGGGCGGGCAGTGCAAGGGCGTCGCCTTCAGGCTTGGCGATGCCGACCGGCGCCAGCAGCTCGACAAGGTCTTGCGGCGCGAGGTGACGCTGAAGCCGACCAGCTACCATCCGCGCCTGCTCAACCTTTCGAGCGATGGTGGCACGTTGCGGGCGCTGGCCTTCGTCATCAACCGCAAGGGCACAACCTATGCCGGCCCGCTTGAGGAAAAAGAGGTGGTCGAAAGGCTGGCGACGTCCTGCGGGCACTGGGGATCGGGCGCAGACTATCTTTACAACACGGTGAAGAACCTGGAGCAGCGCGGCATCCATGACAGCCATCTGTGGCGGCTGCAGCATCTGGTTGCTGAACGAATTGCCGCGTCGGACAGCTAGGCCCGGTGGCGCATTTGCGCTGGTGGCCGCCGGAATTTGGTTTGCCGGGCGCGACGATTCTGCCTATAGTCCTGCCGTCGTCGGTTCCGTTTTTGGAGCCAAGAGGGAATGCGGTGAGGGCGAATTCGTCCAATGCCGTGGCTGCCCCCGCAACTGTGTGCGGTAGTCCTCTCCAAGACCACTGAGGAAATTCCTCGGGAAGGTGGGGAAGGGCGCTGATCCGCGAGCCAGGAGACCTGCCGGCGACAGAAACGTTGAATTCTATGCCCTCGGGTGGAGGGCGAAAGGACAAGACATGACGACCGCTTCCGTCTCCCTCGGCACCTCCGTCTCCTCGCAGTCGCGCTTCATGCAGCTGGCCATGGCCGCGTTGCTCGGCATTTTCGTCGTCGGCTTTGTCGGCTTCTCGCATCTCGATGCCGTCCACAATGCCGCTCACGACTACCGCCACTCGATGGCCTTTCCCTGCCACTGACAAGGGCCTGACATCATGAACCTGTTTCGCAACGTCGTGTTCATCGCGGCGATCGCAGGGCTCGTGGCCGGCGTTGTTCTCGCTTGCCTGCAGGCCTATGCAACCGTGCCGCTGATCCTCAAGGCCGAAGTCTACGAACAGGCCGGCGGCGGCCATCATCATGATCATGCCGCGGCGCCTGCCGAGACCGGCAACGCCATGAGCTCCGCCGCTCCGGCCGGAAATGCCATGAGTTCCGTGGCGCCGGCTCCGGCCGAAGCGGCCGCGCCAGCGGAAGACGAGGGCTGGGCACCGGCCGACGGCTTCGAGCGTTTCGCCTTCAACGTCGTCGCCAACATCGTCACCGGCATCGGCTTCGCGCTGATCCTGGTCGCGGTTTCGGAATTCGCCGGCGGCATCGGCAGCTGGCGCCAGGGCGTGTTCTGGGGGCTCGCCGGCTTTGCCGTGTTCACCCTGGCCCCCGGCCTCGGCCTGCCGCCGGAACTGCCGGCGATGCCGGCGGCCGAACTCCTGCCGCGCCAGATCTGGTGGACGGCGACAGCGGTCGCGACCGCCGCCGGACTCGGCCTGATCGCCTTCCGCAAATCGCTGCCGCTGGCGATCCTGGCCGTAGCCCTGATCGTCGCGCCGCACATCGTCGGCGCGCCGCAGCCGGAAAGCTTCAAGACGCCGATTCCCGAAGGCCTGCATCACCAGTTCGTGGTCGCCGTGACACTCACCGATCTGGTGTTCTGGCTGGTGCTGGGTGCCGCCGTCGGCGTGGTGCGCGGCCGCTTCACCGGCACGGCCACCAGCCTGCGCGACAGCTTTGCCTGATCGCAGGGGACTGACCTTCATCATCGGCGGTGCGCGCTCCGGCAAGAGGGCGCATGCCGAAACCCTGGTGACGGCGAGTCCCTCGCCATGGGCTTACATCGCCACCGCGGAAGCCTATGACGATGAGATGCGCGAGCGCATCGCGCTGCATCGGGCGCGTCGCGGCGAGGGCTGGGCGACGGTCGACGCGCCGCTCGATCTTGCCGCCGCGATCGAGGCGCTGCCTGACCACGAACCCGTCTTGATCGACTGCCTGACTCTGTGGCTGACCAATCATATGCTGGCCGAGCGCGACCTCGATGCGGAATGCCGGCGGCTTGTGGATGTTCTATCGCGGCCGCGCGGGCCGTGGTTCGTGGTGTCCAACGAGGTTGGCCTGGGCATCGTGCCCGACAATGCGCTGGCGAGGCGGTTTCGCGATGCCGCCGGCCGGCTCAACCAGCAGGTCGCCGCCGTCGCCGATACGGTGCTGCTGATGGTGGCCGGTCTGCCGCTGAAAGTGAAGTGAGATGACCGAGACTGATGACAAGGATGCCGAGCGCCATCGCGCCAAGATGGCCAAGCGCAAGGCTGTTCAGGACGCCGAGGTGGCGGCAAAGACGATCGAGAAGGGACTGCTGATCGTCAACACCGGACCGGGCAAGGGCAAGACTACGGCCGCCTTCGGGCTGGCGCTCAGGATGCTCGGCTACGGCAAGCGTGTCGGCGTCGTCCAGTTCATCAAGGGCAAATGGCAGACCGGCGAGAAGGACGCCTTTGCCGCCTTCGGCGACCGCGTCGTGTGGCATGCGATGGGCGAGGGCTTCACCTGGGAGACGCAGGACCTGAAGCGCGACATCGCCGCCGCCGAGGCTGCCTGGGCAAAAGCACTGGAGCTGATGGCGGATCCGTCGATCAGCCTTGTCGTGCTCGACGAGCTCAACATCGCGCTGCGCTACGACTATCTCGATCTGGAAAAGGTCGTTGCCGCGCTGAAGGCGCGCCGTGCTGACCTGCATATCATCGTCACCGGCCGAAACGCCAAGCCGCTGCTGGTCGAGGCGGCCGATCTCGTCACCGAAATGGGGCTGACCAAGCATCATTTCTCGGCCGGCGTGAAAGCCCAGCAAGGCATCGAGTTCTGATCACATCGTCAGATAGATCAACAGCGCCGACAGGATGCCGAACAGCGCGATCAGCAGCCGGTCGGCCACCTGGTAGAGCTTCAGCGCCTGCCTGATGTCGAGGCTTTCCGCCTCGCGCCGGCCGCCTTCGCCCATGTAGGCATCCTCGACGACGACGCCGCTATAGCTGCGCGGGCCGGCCAGGGCGAGACCCAGCGCGCCGGCCATCGCCGCCTCCGGCCAGCCGGCATTGGGCGAACGGTGCTTCCTGGCGTCGCGCCGCATGGCCTGCCAGGCGTTGCGGGGGTCCGCGCCCTTGACGAAGAAGGCAGCCAGCACGATCAGCAGCCCGGTCAGCCGCGATGCCGGCAGGTTGATCCAGTCGTCGAAGCGCGCCGCCGCCCAGCCGAAGGCCTCATGGCGTGGCGTGCGGTGGCCGATCATGGAATCGGCGGTGTTGGCGGCCTTGTAGGCGACGCCGCCGGCCAGCCCGCAGACCCCGCTCCAGAAGGCCGGTGCGACGATGCCGTCGGAGAAATTCTCGGCCAGGCTTTCGATCGCCGCGCGGGAAACGCCTGCCTTGTCGAGCTTTTCGGGATCGCGACCGACGATGCGCGAGACGGCGATGCGGCCGAGCGTAAGGCCGCCGGTGTCGAGCGCGTCGGCCACGGCCTCGACATGCTCGGCCAGGCTCTTCTGCGACATCAGCGACGATGCCAGGATCGCGGTGATGATCAGGCCTACAGGAAACATCTGCCAGAGCAGGAGCTGCACGGCAAAGGCGATGGCCGCCGGCACCAGTACGATGACAAGCAGAGCCATGACGCCCCGGCGGCGACGCCGAGCGTCGGAATCAGTGGCGCGGTTGAGCGCGCGATCGAGAAAGGATATCAGCCTGCCGAACCAGGTGACGGGATGGCCGATGGCCCCGAACAGCCAGTCCGGGTAGCCGAGTGCCCGCTCAATGACCAATGACAGGAAGGCAATCAGTATCGACATGAAGCTTCTTGATGGAGCGATTGCGGCAGTGGATCACGGCGGATCCCTTGGCCGGGCGAGCGCGCTCTTCCCTCACGCGCCACGGCCTTTCGTCGATCTCTCGACGGGTATCAATCCGCACTCCTATCCAATTTTCGAATTGCCCGCCACCACCCTGTCGCGATTGCCGGAAGCGGCGCGGCTCGGCGAACTTCGCGCGGTCGCGGCCAGCGCCTATGGCGCGCCGTCGGCGGCGCATGTGGCGGCCGCGCCCGGCACGCAGATCCTGCTGCCGCGCGTTGCCTCGCTGCTGAAGCCCGGCAAGGCGCTGGTGCTCGGGCCGACCTATGCCGAGCACAGCCGAGCCGCCGCCATCGCCGGCCATGCGGCGGCCGAGGTCGATGATGTCGAAGCGCTTACCGAGGCCGACCTCGCCGTCGTCGTCAACCCCAACAATCCGGACGGTCGCGTCGTTGAGCGCGAAAGACTGCTTCAGCTTGCCGCACGGCTTCGCGCCAGGGGCCGCCTGCTGGTCGTCGACGAGGCGTTCATGGATGTCGGGCCGGCAGCGGAAAGCCTGGCCGGCGATGTCAGGCAGGGCGGCATTGTCGTGCTGCGTTCCTTCGGCAAGTTCTTCGGCCTTGCCGGCGTCAGGCTCGGCTTCGCGCTGGCCGACACGCTGACGGTCCAGCGGCTTGAGACGCAACTGGGGCCCTGGGCGGTGGCAGGCCCGGCGCTCGAATACGGCATCCGCGCGCTTGGCGACACGCAATGGCAGGCCGCCATGCGTGGGCGGCTGGCGCAGGACGCGGCGCGGCTCGACAAGCTGTTCGCCCGGTTCGGCGCTACCGTGGCCGGCGGCACCACGTTGTTCCGCTATCTGCGCCTGCCCGAAGCCGCCGGCCTGTTTTCGGCGCTGGGTGAGCGCGGCATCCTGCTCCGGCATTTCGCCCAGCGGCCACAGGTCCTGCGCGCCGGACTGCCGGGCGATGAGACCGAATGGCAGCGGCTCGAAGCGGCGCTTGCCGACTGGACCTCATTGCGCGAGCATCGGACGAAGGAAACCAGCCCATGATCCATGTCTGTTCGCTGTCGAAAGTCGAGGAGACCGTGGCGAGAACCGGCGCGCAGCGCCTGCTGTCGCTGCTTGCCGCCGGCACCGACGTGATGCGCCCGGCCTCGATCGCGGCGGAAAACCATCTGCATCTGGTCATGCACGATATTGCCGTCGCGCAGGAGGGCATGACCATGCCGGGCGAGCAGCATGTCCGCGCGCTGCTCGATTTCGGTTATCGCTGGGATCGGGCAAAGCCGCTCGTCGTGCATTGCTATGCCGGCATCAGCCGGTCGACCGCCTCGGCCTATATCATTGC
>NZ_RZOI01000154.1:0-9961 GCF_004022645.1 Mesorhizobium sp. M4A.F.Ca.ET.020.02.1.1
GGACAGGTCGTCGCCGCCGACCCAGCGGAAATTGTCCTTGCCGAGCCTCAGCAGCGTGCCGTCGTCGATCATGCCGCCATGCTCGTAGCACATCGCCGAATAGACGACCTGGCCGACGCCGAGCTTCTTGACGTCGCGGGTCAGCGTGTAGTGCAGCAGCGCTTCCGAATCCGGTCCTGTCACCTCGAACTTGCGCAGCGGCGACAGGTCCATGATCACCGCCGCCTGCCGGCAGGCCCAGTACTCGGCGATGGCGCCCTCCTTGGCGAAGGAGTTGGCCAGCCAGTAGCCCCTGTACTCGGCGAAGTCGCGCGTGTGCTTGGCAAAGCTCGAATGAAAGGCTGTCTCACGGGTCATTTTCGGTTCCGAATCGGGCGTCATGCGTCTGGCGATCGCGCGCGAGAATTTGTGCTGGCCGGAATAGGTGCGCACATGGATGTCGGTGAGGTTCCAGCCATTGGCGGGCGTGGTGTCGTCGGGGCAGGCGGAGGAGACGCAGACGATGTCGGTCAGTGCGCGCAACAGCACATAGTCGCCAGGCCGCGACCACGGCTCGTCCGACACCATGACGCCATGCGCGTCGATTGCCGTGTTGAAGAAGAAGTTGATCGCCATCCAGCCGGCGCGGGGCGTGACGCCCTTGTCCGAAAGCGCCTTGTTGAAATTCTCCGAGCAGTTGGTGTGCCCGGGATAACCAATATCGTCGTAGTATTTGGCCGCACACGCGAGCGCGAAGGCGTCGTGCCGCCCGCAAGTGTCCTGCACCACCTCGACCAGCGGCTCCATGTCCTGGTCGTAATATTTCGAATGCAGGCCGGGCATCGGATAGGCGGCGCCCATCAGCGTGCGCGTCGTCGTCACGTCGAGCGGCAGGTCGCGCCCCTTGTCCAGCTTGCGCGCTGAAAAACACTGGAAGTCGGTGCACTGCCGGCCATCGACATCGATGATCTGCAGATAGTCGCCGGCCTTGACGAAATAGGCTTCGGCGGTCGCCGAATGGACACGCAGATCGAGCACAGGATCGGCGAGCGGATCGGGGAGTTGCGACCTGGTCTTCAGCCGAATGGTGTTGCGCCGCACGGTGACGGTAAGCGGCGTCGCTGTGTCGTGGCCGTCGACCAGCATCGGTCCGCCGGGTGCGGCGATCAGCATCGCGCCATCGCGCTGCACGGCGAAGCCTTGCTCGGTGCCGGCCGGCGTCGTAGCGCCGAAGACGCGCACGGCCTTCGGTTGCTCAAGCTGAACTTGGCGGCGTTGCAGGCCGAGACGCAGCGCCGACAAGCTGTCGTCGCCATCCGCCAGCAGCGCCTTGATGCCGGCGGCGTTGCTGTTTGCGGCCTCGCCGAAAATGCCGGGATCGGTGACGCCGTCCTTGCCCCAGGCCAACAACTCGCAGGCCTGTCCGCCTTCGATATTGCGCACGCTGACCGTATCGCCGGCCTCGACGTCGAGCAGCACGGCGCCATTGCCCTGCACGGTGTAGCGCTCGATGCCGGACGGCAGCGCGATCTGGCCAGGCCTCAGGATGAGGCTCGGTCGGGGCGGCCCGGAGGCGACGGCGGGGTAGGGCGACTGGCTCATCTCGACCCTATGTTTCGAGCAACAAGTTTGCCTGTGTGTGAAATTAGTTTAGCAGCAAGAATAGCAGCGGGGTTGGATTTGGCAAGGTGGAGATGGCGCCGGCTCCTCCTTCTCCCCCTGTGGGAGAAGGTGTCGCCGAAGACGACGGATGAGGGGTGCGCGAAGGAACGCCGGCGTCTCACTCCGTCGCGCACCTCTGATCCGTCTCGGCGCTAACGCGCCGATCCACCTTCTCCCACAGGGGGAGAAGGAGAGTGCGCGCACATGCGCTACACCAGTTCCTCGGAATGCGCGATCGTAACGCCATACTCCGCAGCCGAATCGAGAATGGTGTGCCAGAGACTTTCGGCGAAGGTCGAAAACACCAGCAGGTTGAACACCGCCTGCCCGCCGCGATCACCACCCCGCCACAGCGTGACGCTGGTGTGATCCATCGAGGTTGCAGCAGCGGAGCCAATCGCAAACACATAGGGATGCAGATCAATCGACGATAGCTTGGCGAGCATTGCGCGCGCTCTCTGCCCGGATGCGCTGATCAGCACGCGCGCATGCGACTGGTCGGAAAGCGAAGCCGAACCGGCAAAGACCGAGGCAAGCGCCTCAATCCCGTGCCTGCCGCCCTTCGACAGCACGAAAAACTGATCCGGTCCGGACCAGATCAGCGTCGCGTCGGCGGTGCCGACCGCCTTCGGCGTTTCCGGCGTCGCCGCGCCGAAGCGAGCCTTCGAGGCCCTGGCCATGTCGGCGGCCTTGCCGCGCCGCGCCATGATCTGCACGAGGTCGAAATTTCGGATCTCGGTCAGCGCCACGCCGGCTTCGCCTTGCGCGCCATAAGGGCCGGCGACCAGCGCGCGGTCCAGCGGGCTGCGGACGTCCCAGGAAAACTCAGCCACGCTGGCGCCCTCCTTCCGGATCGTAGAAGACGGGATTGCAGAGTTCGACATCGTACTCCTCGCCGCGCAGCGGGTCGTGCGCGCGCACGATCTCGCCGATGCGCTCGCGGCCGCGTTCGACCAGCCCGAGCCCGATCCATTGGTCGAGTGTCGGCGAGAAGCAGACCGAGGTGACATAGCCCTGGTCGTTGCCGGGGCCGGGGATCTCGCCCTTCGGAATGACATGCGCGCCGGAGCGCAGCCGCCGCGCCTTGTCGGTCGGCTTGATGCCGACGACCACCTGCCGGTCCGGCGCCACCAGCGCCTCGCGCCCGGCCATGACGCGGCCGATAAAATCCTTCTTGGTCGACATCATCTTGCCGAGGCCGAGATCGGCGGCGGTCGTGGTGCCGTTGAGCTCCGGCCCGGCGACATGGCCCTTCTCGACGCGCATCACGCCGAGCGCCTCGGTGCCATAGGGTGTCACGCCGAACGGTTTTCCCGCGATCATCAGATTGCGCACCAGCGCCTCGCCGTAGCGCGCCGGCACCGAGATCTCGAACGCCATCTCGCCGGAGAACGAAATGCGGAACAGCCTGGCCTTGATGCCGCCGCGCAAGGCGACTTCGCGCGCGCCCATGAACGGAAAACCTTCGTTCGACAGGTCTTCCAAGGGATCGACAATTTCGCGAAGCAGGTCACGGGTCTTCGGCCCGGCGATTGAGAACTGCGCCCACTGGTCGGAGACCGAGGTCAACTGCAGGTCGAGCTCGGGGAACAGCACCTGGCGGCAGAATTCGAGATGCTGCATCACCAGCCCGGCCTTGGCGGTGGTGGTGGTGAGGAAATAGTGATCCTCGGCCAGCCGCGAGGTCGTGCCGTCGTCGTAGACGATGCCGTCTTCGCGCAGCATCAGCCCGTAGCGCGCCTTGCCGACGGCGAGGTTCGAAAAACTGTTGATGTAGACGCGGTCGAGGAAGGCGCCGGCGTCGGGACCGTGCACATCGATCTTGCCGAGCGTCGAGACATCGCAGAAGCCGACGCCGCCGCGCACCGTTTTGACCTCGCGGGTGACCGATTCCAGCCAGTCCTTTTCGCCCGCGCGGGGATACCACTGCGCCCGTTTCCATAAACCGGTGTCGACGAAGACCGCACCCTGTTCCGCCGCCCAGTGATGCGACGGCGTCAGCCGCGTCGCGTGGAAGTTTTCGTCGCGGTGGTGACCGGCAAAAGCGCCGATGGCGACCGGCACGTAAGGCGGACGGTAGATCGTCGTGCCGGTTTCCGGGATCGATTTACCGCTCACCGCCGCCATGATGGCGAGGCCGGCAATGTTGGAGGTCTTGCCCTGGTCGGTCGCCATGCCGAGTGTGGTGTAGCGCTTGAGGTGCTCGACCGATTCGAAACCTTCGCGCTGCGCCAGTTCGACATCGGAGGCGGTGACGTCGTGCTGCTGGTCGCCGAAGGCCTTGCCCTTGCCGGCGACATGCCAGAGCGGGGTGAGCGAGAAGGTCTCGTCGTCGGCGATCGGCGCTGAACCTGCGGTGCCGCCGCGCCCGCTACCGCTTGCGGCAGCGGCGCCGGCCTCAAACCCTTCGCGCAGGCAAGCGCTGAGGCCGAAGGCGCCGTTGGCGGCGCCTACGGCGAGCATGCCGGGCGGCACGCCATCCGGCACGAACGCGGCGATGTCGTCGCGCCATTTCGGCCGGCCGCGATGATAGGAGGTCAGCCCGACCGAAGGATTCCAGCCGCCGGAGACGGCAAGCCCGTCGGCGTCGACCTCGGCGCGCGCGCCGCCGGTCAGCGAGACGGCGATCTTGCGCACGCCATCCTTGCCGCCGTCGACGCCGGTAACCGAACCGTTGAGCACCGCGAAGCCGTTCTTGGAAGCAAGCGCGCGATGAGCCGGCGAGACATCCGGCCGCGCGTCGATCACTGCCGCCACCTGCAGCCCTGTGCTGAGCGCCGTCTCGACCGTGCGCCAGCCATCCTCGTTGTTGGTGAACAGCGCGACGCGTTTTGCTGGCGTTGCTGCATAACGGCCGACATAGCTGCGCATGGCGGCCGCCATCATCACGCCGGGCGTGTCGTTGCCGGCAAAGACGATCGGCCGCTCGATCGCGCCCGCCGCGACAATGCTGCGCTTCGCCACGATGCGCCACAGCCGTTGCCGCACCTGGTGCTCCGGCGGCACCGACCGATGGTCGTTGACGCGCTCGATCGCGCCATAGGTGCCGCCGTCATAGACGCCGAACAGCGTCGTGCGCGTCATGATGCGGACATCGGGCATCGAGCCAAGCTCGTCCAGCGTGCGCGCGATCCATTCGGCAGCGGGCAGACCGTCGATCGTGCCGCCATCGGCGAGCAGGCGGCCGCCGAGGGCAAAATCCTCTTCGCAGAGGATGACGCGCGCGCCGCAGCGGCCGGCAGCCAAAGCTGCCGCCAGTCCCGCCGGGCCGGAGCCTGCGATCAGCACGTCGCAATGCGCCCACGCCTTGTCGTAATGGTCGGGATCGGCGATGCCGGCGGCGCGGCCCAGCCCCGCTGCGCGGCGGATCGCCGGCTCGTAGATCGCCTCCCAGAACTTTGCCGGCCACATGAAGGTCTTGTAGTAGAAGCCGGCGACGAAGATCGGCGCGAACAGCTGGTTGACCGACAGAAAATCGTGGCGCAGCGACGGCCAGCGGTTCTGGCTGGCGGCCTCGAGACCGTCATACAGTTCCGCTGTCGTCGCCTTGGTGTTCGGCTCGCGCCTGGCGCCGCTGCGCAATTCGACCAGCGCATTCGGCTCTTCCGATCCCGCCGTCAGGATGCCGCGCGGACGATGGTACTTGAACGAACGGCCGACCAGCTTGACGCCGTTGGCGACCAACGCCGAGGCCAGCGTATCGCCCTGGAAACCAAGCAGGGTCTTGCCGTCGAAGCGGAAGCTCAGCGGCGTCGAACGGTCGATGAGACCGCCATTCGCCAGCCGGTGTGTCTGCGCGCCGCCCACCATCACGCGCCAACCTTTGCGGCACCGGCGCCAGCCGCGGGCGCGACGGCTGAAATCTCATGCGTCAGCGTGTTGCGGGTGACCTTCAGCCAGGCCCGGCAGCCGCCGCCATGATACCAGTGCTCGCTCATTGAGCCGGCGATGTTGTCGCGCAGGTAGACGTATTCGTAGACGGCAACGTCCTCGCCGGCTTCCGGCGCTGGGCGTTGCGGCTTGGCGTCGCCGAGATAGGTGAACTCGCCGAGTTCGCGTTCGCCGCAGAAGGGACAGACTATGCGCATGGCAGGGCCTTCAGTGCAGGTTCGGTTGGGCGCCCTGGCCCTTTTCGTCGATCATTGCGCCACGCTGGAAGCGGTCCAGGCGGAAGCGCGCGGCTTCCTGGTGCGACTCATCGCGAGCGAGAAGATGGGCAAAGACCAGGCCGGAGCCGGGCGTCGCCTTGAAGCCGCCATAGCACCAGCCGGCATTGAGATAGAGCCCTTCCACAGGGCTCTTGTCGATGATCGGCGTGCCGTCCATCGACATGTCCATGATGCCGCCCCACTGGCGCAGAAGACGGACGCGGCCGATCATCGGGATCAGCGCCATGCCGCCCTCGCAGACATCCTCCATGACCGGAAGGTTGCCGCGCTGGGCGTAGGAATTGTAGCCGTCGATGTCGCCGCCGAAGACCAGGCCGCCCTTGTCCGACTGGCTGACATAGAAGTGGCCGGCGCCGAAGGTCATGACATTGGGCAGCAGCGGCTTGATCGCTTCCGAGACGAAGGCCTGCAGCACATGGCTTTCGATCGGCAGGCGCAGGCCCGCCATCGCCGCGACGCGCGATGAGGAGCCGGCGACCGCCATGCCGACCTTGCCGGCGCCGATGCGGCCGCGCGAGGTCTCGACGCCGGTCACCTTGCCGTTGGCATCGCGCGTGAAGCCGGTGACCTCGCAGTTCTGGATGATGTCGACGCCGAGCGCGCTCGCCGCATGCGCGTAGCCCCACACGACGGCGTCGTGCCGTGCCGTGCCGCCGCGCCGCTGCAGCAGCCCGCCCTGCACGGGGAAGCGCGCATTGTCGAAGTTCAGGAACGGCATCATTTTCCTGACCGCCGCGAGGTCGAGCAATTCGGCGTCGATGCCGTTGATGCGCATGGTGTTGCCGCGCCGCGCATAGGCATCGCGCTGGGCGTCGGAGTGGTAGAGGTTGATGACGCCGCGCTGGCTGACCATTGCGTTGTAGTTGAGGTCCTGCTCCATCCGCTCCCACAGCTTCATCGACAATTCGTAGAAGCCGGTATTGCCGGGCAAGCCGTAGTTGGAGCGGATGATGGTGGTGTTACGGCCGGCGTTGCCGGAGCCGATCCAGCCTTTTTCCAGCACCGCGACGTTGCGCATGCCGAACTCGCTGGCGAGGAACCATGCCGTCGCCAGCCCGTGGCCGCCGCCGCCGATGATCACCACATCGTAGCGGCCCTTCGGGCTGGCGTCGCGCCAGGTGCGCTGCCAGTTCTTGTGGCCGGAGAGAGCGGCGCGGGCGAGCGAGAAGATCGAGTATTTCATAAAGTCATTCCGAGCTCGCTCGCATCGCGCTGATGGTCTTCCTTAACGCATCGGATTCGTCCGAAAACCGCTTCGCACTTTTCGGTCCGATGCTTCAGATATCCAGCGTGTGGTCGCGCTCCCACTGCGTGAAGTGCGAAGCATAGGAATTCCATTCCTGCTGCTTCAGCTTTAGGTAAGCCGACGAGAATTCCTCACCCAGCGCCGCCTTCAGCGATTTGTCATTGTCGAACTCGCGCAGCGCGTCGAGCAGGTTGAGCGGCAGTTTCGGCGCATCCGTCACGGTATGGCCGAACTGGTACATGTCGATGTCGTAGCGTTTGCCCGGGTCGGCCTTCGAGCGGATGCCATCGAGACCGGCAGCGATGATGACGGCCTGCAGCAGATACGGGTTGGCTGCACCGTCGGGCAGGCGCAGCTCGAAACGGCCCGGGCCTGGCACGCGCACCATGTGGGTGCGGTTGTTGCCGGTCCATGTCACCGTGTTCGGTGCCCAGGTCGCGCCAGAAATCGTGCGCGGCGCATTGATGCGCTTGTAGGAATTGACCGTCGGGTTGGTGATCGCCGCAAGTGCCGAGGCATGCTTCATGATGCCGCCAAGGAAGTTCCTGCCCTTGGCGGAAAGGCCGAGCTCCATCGCATTGTCGGCGAAGACATTGGTCTTGCCGGTCTCGTCCCACACCGAGATATGCGCATGGCAGCCATTGCCGGTCAGGCCCTGGAAGGGCTTGGGCATGAAAGTCGCGCGCAGGCCGTGCTTTTCGGCAATCGACTTCACCATGAATTTGAAGAACGAGTGCTTGTCGGCGGTCGCCAGCGCATGGTCGAAGGTCCAGTTCATCTCGAACTGGCCGTTGGCGTCCTCATGGTCGTTCTGGTACGGGCCCCAGCCCAGCGCCAGCATGTGGTCGCAGATCTCAGCGATGACGTCGTAGCGGCGCATCACCGCCTGCTGGTCATAGCATGGTTTTGAGGCGGTATCGTATTCGTCGGAGATCGCCTTGCCGTCCGGCGAGATCAGGAAGAACTCCGCCTCGACGCCGGTCTTGACATGCATGCCGTCGCGGGCGGCCTCTTCGATCACCCGCTTCAGCGTGTTGCGCGGCGCCTGGCCGACCTCCTTGTCGTCCATGACGCAATTGGCGGCGACCCAGGCGACCTCCGGCTTCCACGGCAACTGTATGACCGAGGCTGGATCCGGAACCGCCAGCATGTCCGGATGCGCCGGGGTGAGATCGAGCCATGTGGCGAAGCCGGCAAATCCCGCGCCGTCCTTCTGCATGTCGGCGATCGCCTGTGCCGGCACCAGCTTCGCACGCTGCCCGCTAAACAGGTCGGTGTAGGAGATCATGAAATATTTAACGTTTTTCGCCCTTGCGAATTCTGCAAGATCAGTAGTCACACCAGTTCCCCATTTTTTGTCGGCCATGGCCCAAGGCATTTGGCCCTTCATTGATTAGAAGCCGTTCTTGCCCGGTATCCAGTTGGTGCCGGCAAGCGGCACGCCCGCCATGGCGGCCGCTTCGATGGTCAGCGCGACGAGGTCCTCGGGCTCGAGATTGTGCAGGCTGTTCTTGCCGCAGGCGCGCGCGATCGTCTGCGCCTCCAGCGTCATCACTTTCAGGTAATTCGCCAGCCGCCGTCCGGCCGCGATCGGGTCGACTCGTTTCATCAGCTCCGGATCTTGCGTGGTGATGCCTGCCGGGTCGCGGCCCTCGTGCCAGTCATCATAGGCGCCGGCGGTGGAGCCGAGCGCATTGTACTCTACCTCCCAGCGCGGATCGTTGTCACCAAGCGCAACCAGCGCCGCAGTGCCGATCGATACCGCGTCGACGCCGAGCGCGAGCGCCTTGGCGACGTCGGCGCCGTTGCGGATACCGCCGGAGACGATGAGCTGCACCTTGCGATGCATGCCGAGGTCCTGCAGCGCCTGCACCGCCGGCCTGATGCAGGCAAGCGTCGGCTGGCCGACATTCTCGATGAACACTTCCTGCGTCGCGGCCGTGCCGCCCTGCATGCCGTCGACCACGACGACGTCGGCGCCGGCCTTCACCGCGAGCGCGGTGTCGTAGTAGGGGCGGGCGCCGCCGACCTTGACGTAGATCGGCTTTTCCCAGTCGGTGATCTCGCGCAGTTCGAGGATCTTGATCTCGAGGTCGTCGGGCCCGGTCCAGTCGGGATGGCGCGACGCCGAGCGCTGGTCGATGCCCTTGGGAAGCGTGCGCATCTCGGCGACGCGGTCGGAGATCTTCTGGCCAAGCAGCATGCCGCCGCCGCCGGGCTTGGCGCCTTGGCCGACGACCACTTCGATCGCGTCGGCGCGGCGCAGGTCGCGCGGGTTCATGCCGTAGCGCGACGGCAGGTACTGATAGACGAGCTGATTGGAATGGCCGCGCTCCTCCTCCGTCATGCCGCCGTCGCCGGTGGTGGTCGAGGTGCCGGACAGCGTCGCGCCGCGGCCGAGCGCTTCCTTGGCGGGGCCGGACAGCGACCCGAAACTCATGCCGGCGATGGTGATCGGGATCTTCAGCTCGATCGGCTTCTTGGCGTGGCGCGTGCCCAGCACCACACTGGTGTCGCAGCGCTCGCGATAGCCTTCCAGCGGATAGCGCGAGATCGAGGCGCCGAGGAACAAGAGATCGTCGAAATGCGGCAGCTTGCGCTTGGCGCCGGCGCCGCGGATGTCATAGATGCCGGTCGCTGCTGCGCGGCGGATCTCGGAAAGCGTGTAGTCGTCGAAGGTCGCGGATTTGCGCGGCGTCGTCGGCGGGTTGCGATAGGTCATCTTGCCTCAATACGCGTCGGCGTTGTCGATATTGAAATTGTAGAGCTTGCGCGCCGAGCCGTAGCGCTTGAACTCCGAAGCTTTGACGCCGGTCACGCCGGCGCGGTCGAGCAAGCCTTGCAGGAATTCCAGATGCTCGGGCCGCATCTCCTTGGCGATGCAGTCGGCGCCCAGGCTCTCGAC
>NZ_RZOI01000155.1:0-9960 GCF_004022645.1 Mesorhizobium sp. M4A.F.Ca.ET.020.02.1.1
CCCGTCGGCCCGATCACGACGTCGCCTTGAGCGCGCGGATCACTGCGGCCACCGTCTTGGTATCGGCGCCCCGGCCGACGCGCATCGCGATGCCGTCGATCTCAAGCTCGATCATGCCGGCATCTCGGGTGGCTTGCCGTTTCCGCTGCTTCGGTGAACGGCTGGCTACAGGTTCCGCCGCCGCCAAAACTGCCGGCACAAAGGCAGGAGAATCTTGCTGCACCGAAGCGGCCTGTTTGCGCGCTTCGCGGCGCCAGGCGAAGACCTGCTGCGGCCTAAGGCCATACCGACGGGCGACCTCGGAAATGATTGCGTTCGGCTCCAGCGTCTCCGCGATGATCCGCGCCTTGTCATTCACCGACCAGTGACGCCGACCGCCGGCACCGTTGATCACCTCGAAACGCCGAAGCTGCCGCTCCGGGTCAAGCGTAAGGTCAAGTCCAGACACAAGCCGATCTCCGATCCTAATACAGGATCGGCAACCTCACAGATCGCGACCACTCCCGAAAGGTGGTCCCGAAACGCCGCTTACGACCAAACGACCGGCTTCTTGCGTTCCTGAACACCCTTTGAGCATGAGAACTATGCCGAGTGTGAACGACCGGTTCTTGGTCGAAATGGCGGGCAAAGCGCGTCATACCGCCATGATCGGAAGAGGCACTCGGCATAGTTCGGCGGTCGGCATAAACATGCAAGCTCAACGGCGTCGAGCCTCACGCCTACCTCGCTGACGTGATCGCCCGGATCGTCGCCGGCCATCCACAAAGCCAGATCGACGATCTGCTGCCTTGGGCCTACAGACCTATGCCGCTCAAGGCCGTGGCCTGAGAACAGCGGTTACTCTCGTAGGATGGCCACTCGCGCACCACTGGCGAGGCTCACTCTTTGGGAGGGTCAACTCGATCGTGAGCGCGACCAATGCCCCACGGGCCTCAGATGTTGACAGTCGAGCTTTTTTTGCGGGCTCGTTTGAACTTCAGCTTTGCGGCGGAAAGCTCACACCTAGCTAGCCAAAACAACGGATGCCGCCGCTTCGCTGAAGCGCTCGTCAACATCCGCGGCTACTTCATGACAAAACGCGTCAGCCGGGCATTCTTTTGGATGTTCATCCGGTCCTCCGAGAACACTGAAGCTTCGACAACCTCAGCTTTTCCGGTCCGGACCGGATGGGACAACCCATATCCGATCGGCCATTTCCATATCGACATCGCCGAGGTGCAGGTCGCCGAAGGCAAGCTGCGCCTCTTCGTTGCCATCGACCGGCGCGTCCAAGCACGCCTGTTCCGACTCGACCCAGTCCAAGATCGGCATACTAGGATCGATCTCGGGGACGGGCTTTGCCAATTCGCGCCAGGATTCCGTTGCCTCAATTCCCGAGGACCACCAAATCGGATGGTGACCAGGAAAGCCGCACCCGCGCGCCCGGCTCTGGCCTAGTCTCGGCGCGGCCGGAAACCATCTTAGCCGTTATGTTTAGGCCATTGTCGGCGCTGATGGTCACGCGGGTCATCCCCCCAATGAACGAATACGTAGCGATCTTGCCAGCCAATACATCGCTTCCTTCCGGGGCGGACTGATCGATGCCACATATCTGAACGTTCTCGGGACGAACCATAACCATGAGTTCTGCCCCTTCGTCCCGCAGGCCACCTGGAATCGCGACAGAGTGGTTTCCCGCGATTATCAGACGGCCATTGCAGGACACTCGGCCACTGATGATATTGGAGTCACCAATGAACTCTGCCACGAAGCGGTTGCGCGGCCGGAAGTACAAATCATCCGGTGTTCCTACTTGGGCAATCTGTCCCATGTTCATCAGGCAGACGCGGTCAGACATATTAAGCGCCTCTTCCTGATCGTGAGTAACGTATATAATGGTGGTTCGCAGTTCCTCATGAAGGCGTTTAATCTCGCCCTGCATTTGCTCACGAAGGTTTTTGTCCAGCGCCCCTAGCGGCTCGTCCATCATGATGATGGACGGCGAATAGACGATGCAGCGCGCTATACCCACACGCTGCTGCTGACCGCCGGACAATTGGCGGGGTTTACGATCTTCAAAGCCGCGCAGACCGACTCTTTCGAGCGCATCCTGGACCTTCGTTCGAATAGTTTCGGCAGGTTGGCGGCGCGCTCGCAAAGGATACGCTACATTTTCGAACACCGTCATGTGTGGCATCAGAGCGTAATTCTGAAACACCATGCCGATCCCCCTATCCCGCGGCGGCAGCCGCGTTATGTCGCGTCCATCCAAAATGATTGTGCCGGTCGTTGGTCCAGTCGCACCCGCGATCATATGGAGCAGTGTCGTCTTGCCAGATCCTGACGGACCAAGCAGAGTCAGGAACTCTCCTTTCTCCACGGCAAGATCAATAGGATGCAGCGCCATCGCCGACGCATACGTCTTCGATACTCCCTTCAACTCAATCGCGCGGGCGCTGTGATTGCGAGTGACGGTCGAGTCCTGCATCCGAACTACTCCTCTACCGGAACGATACTGGTGAAGCGAAGACGTCCGGCGTTAGCGTACCCCACATGCTTGGGTTTATGGCTGGTCCTCTTCAACGGCGTTTCTTCTCCCTGTGTTGAGTCCCATGCGGAATTCGCCTTCTTCTTGGAATTTGTAATCGCCGACCGGGACGGTCACCGATCGAACGGCGTAGATTTCTTCAAAGCGATCGCGATTATGCAAACCAGCAGAGAAATCGCCGTCAAAAAGGTAGACACTGCGGCAATCACAGGCGACAGCTCCCATTCGAGAGCACTGTACATCCTCACTGGCAGCGTAATCGTATTCGGGCCGGCAAGGAACCAGGAGATTACGACTTCGTCAAATGACAGAAGGAAGGAGAAGATAGCAGCGCTTATTAGGGACGGAACGAGTTGCGGCAAGACTACCGTCAGAAACATCCTGATCTGACTGGCGCCCATCAATTCCGCACCAAACTCGAGATTTCGGTCCAGTTTTTGTACGCCGGCCACGATCATGACCACCACGAAAGGCAGCGTATGCGTTACATGGCCGGCCACGATCGACAGCGTCGTGCCACTGACCCGTAGGTAGGACAGATAGAGATAAAGTCCCAATGCAGTTACAATTGTGGGTACAACAAGGGGGCTCATTATCACACTAACAACAAGCGCCCGACCGATGAATTCGTGGCGCGCAATCCAATAGCCCGCCGGAACCCCAGCGAACATGGCAACAGCCGTCGCGGTCACTGCAACCTTCAGGCTCTCGAAAAGCGGATCAGTCCAGCTAGAAGACGTAATAAAGATCCTAAACAGTTCGAGTGAAAAACTTTCCGGTGGGAAGGTCAGGGCGTTCGCCGAGCCGAACGCCATGGGTATAGTGACCAAAACCGGAGCCAAGAGAAACAGATAGACGCATGTCGCCATCCCAGCGCCAATCAGTCCGTATCTGCGCTCGTGTCGATCGCTGACGGTGGTGGACACAAGTAACCTCCTAGAGCCTAAACCGACGCAAAAGCGCCATTGGAGCTGCGAACACACAAACTAGGCCCAGCAGCACCACGCTGATCGCAGAAGCTTTTGGCCAATCCAATACCTGGCGGTTGTAGAAATCCACGAGGTTCGACAACATTTGATCTTGTGGGCCGCCTAGCAGCGCCGGCACAACAAAGGCTCCTAGCGACAGCACAAAGATGCTCAGCGCGCCCGCCAACATCCCAGGCAAACTCAGAGGAAGTGTGACGGTCCAGAAGATGCGCCCAGGCTTGGCTCCCATGATCGAGGCAGCGCGATAAATGGCTCCGTCGATTGCGAGAAGGCTAGCAAGCACGGGCAAGACGACCAGCGGAATGAGGTAATTAGTCATGCCGACAAGGAGACCAACCATATTCAGCACAAGTGGTAGATCGATCTCAGTCCGAAAGACCCAACTAAGAACACTGTTAATGATTCCGTTCCGCCCCAGAATAATCGTAAACGCAAAGCACTTCACCAGCACACTGGTCCAGAATGGAAGCAAAACAAGAATCAACAAAAAATTCCTACGACGCTCTGTCTGGCGAGATAAGTGCAACGCTACAATGAACCCAAGTAACAAGCTCACTATCGTCGAAAGGCCAGCCACAACAATGGTAGTTGTAAGCGTTTGCCGGAACAATGTGCTTGAAACAACCTCGCCGTAGGCGTCCGGCGACATCGATGCACCGTTTAAGCTCATGTAGAATACGTATAAAAGCGGCGGCATTACAACTGCTGCAGCGATCAAGACCGCAGGCGACATAAATAGAGCCTGCGCCTGCATGCGGCTGGTTCCGTTCATCTGCCCTCCCCCGGAGGTGGTCCGGCAACTTAGGACCGGCAAGTCGATATGGGACGGGTCGAAGACCCGCACCAGCAGCCAAAGGACATCAGCCCTGTTGAATCCATTCCTTGAATCTAGTTGTCACCGCCTCATTGTGCTCTGCCCAGTACGCGGAGCTCGTGAGCAGATTATTAGGGTTCTGCAAATCGGGTAGCCACTTGCGAGCCTCGGCCGAGCCCATCTGGGCGGCCTTTTTGGATACTGGCATTAGGCCAAGCGGCTCCAACACTCGCGCCTGGACTTCCGGGCGCAAAAAGTATGCGACGAGTTTCATGGCATTTTCTTTGTTCGGCGCGCCCTTGAGGATCGCCAAACACTCAGTGTAGAAGGTGTTCTGCTCCAGGGAAAATGCCAAGGGCGCTCCGCTGCCCGGCTCATTCGTCGCTTTGACGCGATTGATGGTCGTGAAGCTGAAGTCAACCTCACCAGTCTGCAAGAGTGTTATTGGTTGTTGAGCCGAAGTAGACCACGCCGCAACACTCGGTTTGACCCGATAGAGTACCCTTAGAGCCCGCTCGACATCCAGAGGATACATGTCCTTTGGCAACACACCGTCGCCGAGAAGTGCCGCCTCCAGAGTTCCCTCCGCAGAGGCTCGGCTCGCGCGACGTCCTGGGAATTTCTCCAGGTCGAAGAATTCGGCAAAATTAGCGGGATGTTTCCCGGAGTCGAATCTCTTTGGATCCCATGCAATGCCTGCGGTATTGACATACCACAAAGCGAATTCGGGCTCAACTGGGACCGCCAAGTCTGACATGTCGAACATAGAAGAATCCAGCTTCTCCCAGAAGCCCCTCGCGGACCCAAATGCACCTTCTGAGGCAAAGCTGTCGTATATGTCCCACTCGACATTTCCAATCTGCAGCTGAGCCTTGACTTTTGCGAAGTCCGCAGGGGCAACGTTAACCTTGATGCCGGTTGCGGCAGTGAAGGGGTCTAATACGTGTTTAGCTAGGGCTTCCCCATAACTTCCGCCCCAGGTGGCGATAGTCACAGAACCTGAACTGGCCGCAGCACGCAAGGGCCTCATCACCATCGGCGCTGCAATCGCACCACCCATGCCGAGTAACACAGATCGGCGTGATATCTCCCGCGGAAAGGTTTTCATGTGCTATCCTCCCTTTTCCAAGTAGCGCGGTTACTCCGCATCTCGACCAAAATCTTACCCTAGCTTGTCGCTGCTTTCCTGGAAAAATGTCTTCAAAAACGCATGAAACCCCTGTGTTTACCGCCCGGTTCGCAGGAGTACTGCGCTCCTCCTCCCCCGACAAGAAACTATGAACTGCCGGTCCGGGCTTTCGGACGTCCGATAGCATGGCATCCATGTTTTCATTGAGGCATTGAGGCATTCGCCCCGGAGACGGCCGGCGTTTTGTCGCTGGTGTCACTGGGGTGCTGACCGACGCCACCATTTGTCCTTAACCCCGTCGCCCTCTCACCTCATCCTTTCACAGCGGTAAGAGCCGGGGCTTGCCGGAAAGACGACGGTTCCGTTGCCGTTGATAAAGGTGCGGTGATGGATATGCGCAGGTACCGCGCGGGCCAACACTTGTTTTTCGACATCGCGGCCGACGGAGACATAGTCCTCAGCGCTCTGACTATCGGTGACGCGAGCGACGTCCTGCTCGATGATCGGACCCTCGTCAAGGTCGGCGGTAACGTAGTGCGCGGTTCGCGCCGATCAGCTTCACGCCCCGCTCGAAGGCCTGCTTGTAGGGGTTGGCACCCCTGAAGGATGGCAGGAAGGAATGATGGATGTTTATGATCCTGCCGGACATCTTATGACAGAGCGCATCCGAAAGGATCTGCATGTATCGGGCAAGCACGATGACTTCTGCCCCTGTGTCCTCGATGATCTGCATTAGATCGGCCTCAGCCTGCTGTTTGTTTTCCTTCATTACTTTGATGTAATGGAAGGGAATGTCGTGGTTCATGACCACCTTCTGGTAGGTTAGGTGGTTCGAAACGACGCCCACGACATCGATCGGCAGCGCACCTATCTGCCAACGATAGAGGAGGTCATTCAGACAATGTCCAAAGTTCGAGACCATTAGGTAGAACCTCCATTCGATGCGTGCCGTCATGCAGCTCCTATGACATGCCAAACTCGTCAGCGATCGGCTGGAAACCCTTTTCAATCGCCTATCGCCCTGCTCCTCCTCGCTGATGAAGGAGACACGCATGAAGAACTTGCCGGTATCGACGTCGTCGAATTGCGAGCTGTCGATAATCCTCAGCAGCGAGAAGGCCCGCGATTGCGGCAACAATACCCCGTGCCGCCGGGCACGAGACTTTTAGCACATATTGCTTCAAGACTGGTTTCCAAATAGCTGATGCTGGATATCCATGATACGAATCGGGAGATCACAGCACGTTTTCGAGTTCGGGCATGATCTGGAAGAGATCGCCGACGAGGCCGTAGTCCGCGACCTTGAAGATCGGCGCCTCCTCGTCCTTATTGATGGCGACGATGACCTTCGAGTCCTTCATGCCGGCCAAGTGCTGGATCGCGCCGGAAATGCCGACGGCGATGTAGAGCTCCGGCGCCACGACCTTGCCGGTCTGGCCCACCTGCCAGTCGTTGGGGCATAGCCAGCGTCGACCGCCGCGCGGGAAGGCGCCATCGCCGCGCCCAGCTTGTCGGCCACGGGCACGATCACTTCCTGGAACTTCTCGGCCGAGCCGAGCGCGCGGCCGCCCGAGACGATGATCTTGGGCCGAAGTGAGCGTTTTCTCGGACGAATCCGCCACTTATTGCTTAGCGCGATCCCCATTTGGATCGAAAAATGCTCGCAACGATGCGTCGGCTTCGTAGAGGCTACCGGCGATCTCGATCTGCCATCGGCTATTCTCGATCAGCTCCTTTGTGACGCCGGCGGGGTGGTTTACGTATCCCATTCCAATTGCAGTCCCGATTGTAAAACTTCTCACTCCCGACGATACATAGCCGACGATCTGTCCGTCACAGCGGATAAGTTCATCGTGAAAAAGCACGGGACTCGGGTCGCGCAGCCTGAAAGATACCAACCGTTTTTTTAAAGGCATTGAGTTCCTTTGAACCGCCAGGGCTTCCATTCCAATAAACCCGCACTTTTTATTCCAATCGACGGTAAAACCCAGCCCTGCCTCAAGCAACGTATCAACAGGAGTAAGATCCAGCTGGTACTCTCGGTAGGCGCGCTCAGATCGAAGATGCTCAAGGGCGTGGTACCCTGCAGCCTTGAGGCCATAGGCTCGGCCTGTCTCCCAGAGCAAATCAAAGACGTGCTGCGCCATCTCGGTCGGTATATGAAGCTCCCAACCAAGCTCTCCGATATATGTCAATCTGTTCGCGATTACCCGCGCGTACCCGATGTCGATCTCTCGACTGGAGGCAAAAGGAAATACCGAATTGGTTAAATCAGTATCGGTAACTTGGGATAATATCTCCCGTGATTCTGGTCCTTGCAACGACAGCACAGCGTATGCTGAAGTGACGTCGGTTAGCGTGACATTCCAGTCATCTGTAATATGCCTTGCCATCCAGGCTTTGTCCCGTGGATGTACCGTCGCGGACGAAATGATTAGAAATTCCGTCTCTGATAGTCTATTCACCGTTATGTCCGTCTCTATCCCTCCGTTACTATTGAGCATGTGTGTGTAAACAAGTTTTCCAACTGGCACATCTACATTTCCTGCACAAAGCCACTGCAGTAATCGACATGAGTCCCGGCCCTGGATCAGATGTTTTCCAAATGAACTCTGATCGAAAAGGACAGCACTGTTACGAGCTGCGCTGCATTCCTGGCTTGTATACTTGTACCAGTTTGGCTCCTCGTAGGAATAAACGTTTTCTGTTGGCTCCCCCTGCCCCGCAAACCACATCGGGCGCTCCCAGCCCATGCCTTCACCAAAGCTCGCGCCAAGTTTAGCCCACCGGTCGTGCAGTGTGCTCCTCCTAACGCCCCGCGAGGTCTCCGGCTGATGGCCCGGCCAGTGCATTTTGTAATGAAGACCCAACACTTCGGATGTACGATCATGCAGATATTTCTTGTTGATTTGAAACGGATGAAATCGTGCTACATCGACGAAACTGACATCCATCTGCGGCACTCCCGCAGTAATCCACTCCGCCAATGCGCGGCCTGCCCCCGGCCCATATTCAATACCCTCAGAATTATACCCTGCCGAAACGAAGAGATTTTTCATCCCAGGAACTTCACCAATCATGAACAGAAGGTCCGGGGTAAAACTTTCCGGACCATTGAAAAACTTGGCAATCCCAGCATTTCCAAGCTCCGGAACAATCTCTGTCGCCTTTGTCATCGGCAATTCAAAGTGATCCCAGTCCTCCGGCAGCTCAATGAAGGCTGTCTTATTCGGAAGCCTTTCCATTGGAAGCGCTTTGCCCCACGGCTCGAATGCGCCAACCAGGACTTTTCCTGTGTCTTCTTTTAAGTACACGTGGCCGTCGGTGTCGCGCAGCACAGGCAGCGTGGGCTCCGCAAACTCCATAGCCTCGGTCACCACATAAAAATGCTCTGCAGCGTAGAGTGGAATCCGCGCACCTAATTTTGCTGCAATATCTCTCGTCCAGAGTCCACAAGCCAACACGAGTACTTCAGCCTCAATTACCCCTTCGTTAGTGCGAACTTGATAACATCCGTCTGCCACTCTCCAGAGGTCCGTGACCTCGCAATTCTCTAGAATCTTTACACCATTTTGTTTGGCGCCAGCTGCTAGCGCCATGCATGTGTCGACTGGGTTGGTCTGCCCGTCTCCAGGGATAAAGACCGCACCCTCTATGATTGACGCGTTGAGAGCTGGATATAGCTTCTTCGCCTCGAACGGCGAAATCATGTGAGCCTCAAGGCCAAAAGTCTTGGCAACTGATGCGCTCCGCGAGGTTTCGTGGAGGCGCTCTCTAGTTCTAGCGACCCCAAGCGTGCCGTTACGCTTGAAACCGGTAGCTTGCCCGGTCTCGGCCTCCAGGGTGGAATAGAGTTCTGCGTTATACTTTGCGATCTCAGTTAGTGAGTGAGTGCCACGCGTTTGCATAATCAAGCCAGCAGCGTGCCACGTAGTGCCCGAGGTCAGAGTGTTCCGTTCAAGAACGGCAATATCTCGTTTGCCATTCTTGGCAAGATGATATGCCACGCTCGTTCCCGCAATTCCTCCACCAATGACGAGGACCTCATGAGCGCGAACGGGCACTTCACGGGGACGTAGAGGCGAGTTCGTGATCATGGGTATCCTTGTCTCTGTCTACACTCAACTTTGGCTGCGGAAAGGTTGCCATCACCACTTCGAGGCGCTGGTTCGCTAGATCGATCAGCTTGCGCCTCGGTGTCACCGCTTTCGCAAAGCCGACGACCATCACCTGTGATCGCTTTCCCTCGTAGAATAACCTCCTGCGCCGCAGAAAAAGTGCTGAGTTGGGATGCGCGCTGATCTTATTGTGCGCATTCGTTACTTCGTGCGCAGGACAAATGCGCGTTGGGGTTGCCACCGCAATAGCTGGCCCAATTCTCTCGGCGTAAGACCGTATGCCGGTGAGGTGGCTCGCCCTACACTGCGCGTCCGAGGGTTGCTCGGGCGGGCCGAGCCGATCCTCATCACAGGAGGACGAGCCGTGGCAGATTATAGGGATG
>NZ_RZOI01000156.1:0-9913 GCF_004022645.1 Mesorhizobium sp. M4A.F.Ca.ET.020.02.1.1
TCATTGTTCAAAGCTCGCCGGCAAAAGGTACGGCCATGCGCATCACATTGCCCTCGCAGGCGGTTTGAACGTCATGAGCATTGCGCCCGAACAAACGCCAACCGCCAGCGCATGCTGGCGCGGCGAGGGCGGTTGCGGGACGCCGCTGTACGGCTGTGGTGGCCTTGCCGGTAAAGGGCTGCACATTGCGGGCTATCAATCTTCGTGATCACCGGCGTATCGCCCTTGCGGAGGAACTTCAGGGCGCGGTCCATTTTCCTTTTCGACCCCCACTTTACGGCACACTCTGAAATAGGAATTGCAATGCCAAGCCCGAGAATTGACCAGCCTAGAATTGTAATTCCTGCGATCGTCAGAGGTATGGCTATGCCAAGAAGGCGCCACGAGGACTCCCAACCCCGCCAACTCACGGGCCGATCCAGCTTTAGGCCAGCTCCCATAAGGGCGACGATCACAACGAACTCTGTGAGACGCTCGGTTAGTATCCGGTTCTCCAGTGGGTTTACCCCTACGAGAGGAGAGAATGGTGACCAAACCCAAAGAACCCCGATCCCGATGCAAAGCATTGGCAACGAAAGCGGAAGCTTTCGGAGCAGTAAAGGTAGCCAGGCCGTAAGGAGCACGATTGCTCCAAAAACTGCCAAGAGGAGAGCATAGGACTGCATGTGGGGTTAGGGCGTTGAACGCATGCTCAAGGCGCCAAGCTGCTGCGAGCCCGAGCAGAAACAGGCTCCCCTCCTCACCCAACGTTCGACCCTCATGTCTTCCCCCGCCCCTTGGCTCGACCGAAGTTTATCGTAACACTGGCCTGGAGCCGCTATCCGAGACCACTTTCTACTGATGCAGACGTTGTGCTCCATGACTTCTCGTGGAATATCCGCCACGTAACTTTGCTCGCAGCTTCGCTGCTGGCAGTGCGAGCAGCCTAGTCTTCACCAAAACGCTCGACCGCCAGTCATCGCCAAAAAGGCGCTCAGCGCGCGAGCCTATTTTCTGTTCACCCTCCTCTTTTCTGTTCACCCTCCTCGGCTTGTAGATCATAAGTTCCTGGTTTCGGCGCATATCGCCATTTCGGATCAATGACGAATGCACACCGCCCACCCACAGGTGGCCGCGAAGGATAGAAGCCAGGATCGCAGGTGTGCCCGCATTAAGAGCGGTTAGTCTAACCGCCACAAACCTAGCAGTTCGCCTCAGTCTGCGGATCACACGCCTTCTTTTCTTGCTTCTGTGGCTTGGGTTTCACCGCCTGCTCCGGCTGCTGCTGCTCGGCGGCGGGTTGCTCCTTGGCCTTTTTCTGCGGCTTGGCCGCCTGCTCGGGCTCGACCTGCTGCTGCTCGGCCGCAGGCTGTTCCTTGGCCTTTTTCTGCGGCTTGGCCGCCTGCTCGGGCTCGACCTGCTGCTGCTCGGCCGCAGGCTGTTCCTGCGTCTTTTTCTGCGGCTTGGCCGCCTGCTCGGGCTCGGCCTGTTCGGTCGTGGCAGCGCCTTCGGTCGGCTTCGATTTCCGGCCAGCCTGAACCTTCTTCACCTCCTCAATATCTTTGATCTCAGCTGGTTTGGCATCGGCATCGGCTTTCACCTCGCCTTCAAAGACCCTGACCGTATTGTTTTCCAATTTGCCCGACTGCTCGGGCGCGTCGGTCTTGCTGACCTTGACGACAGTCACCTCCTGGTTCGTCTCTTTCTCGATCACATCAACATCTATGACTTTGTTGATCACCACGTTGTTATGGATCGTCACATCGCCAACCGGCTCAGCCGCCTCGACAATGCGCACAATTTCCGGCTCATCACGGATAACGACGACAGAAATGTCCGCCGCAAGGAATTCGCGTGTGGGGACAACGACCCAGTAAAAATCCGGCGTCGCGTCGAAGGTCACCTCGATTGAAATCAAATCCGGATCACGACGCGGCGGTAGCGGAGCCCAAATCATGTGCTGCCTGTCACGACGCCAACTCACCCAGGCTGGCGCCCAACGAGTGCCCGGGACCCAGTACCAACCGATGTCGTCGGCATAGCCCCACCGGCCGTAATGGTACGTCGCCCAGCCGAATGGCTCGTCGGATACCCAGAGCCAGCCATACTGCTCGGTATAGACCCAGTGTCCAAGGGTATATGGACGCCAACCGTCAGGTACATCAGCCGGTACGAAAACGGCCGCTCCGTGGTACGAAACCCAATCACCATGGGAAGAAAGGTCCTGGTAGAATGTGCTGATTGAAACGTCGGTGGCAGCCCCTGCCTCGGACACGAGCGACAATGGCGTAATCGGGTTGGGAATCTCGACGATGGTGAGCAGACCGGCGGTTACGCCGCCCAGCATCAGTCGTACCGCATTTTGGGCAAGGACGCGTTTCATCCCAGTTTCCTCCGAAACAGATCGCCCTTCATCTTTGAAACCCGCCGGCTGTCGGATTGTTCCACTTTGCCAGCGTTGCCCGTATCCGCTCACGGCTTGGCATCCCAAACGCCCTAGCCAGCCTCCTTGTTGCTGCGAGGGAGGGAAGGTGCAAACTCGGGTAGCCTTTTCTGGCCTTCGAAAGGGCAGCGCGAAAGCAACTCATGGTTCAATCTGTGGGGCGGGTTCCGGCTCGCAAGATGTATGATCAGCTTGTCAGATCGCTATCCGGCGAGGACATCCGCGTCAGCCACATTGCAGCGCCCGGAACTAAAGGAGTACCCCGCGGTTCTCTTGGAAGGACAGCTAACCATGAGGATGCGGCAGTATGGTTGAACTTGTGGTTTTGGAACAGGCAGTCGCCAGGCAACGCTTGAAGCGAGCAGAAAAATCTCCCAAACAGGCAGAGGCAATGGTCGGCGAGATCTGCGGCCTCGCGGTTAGCCTCGCCCTTTGCGCCCGTATGCGGAGCCGCCAACGGCTCGCAGCCAGAAGGCGACTGCCGAAGGCCGTCCCGCCGACAAATGCACACTGAGGAGAGCAGTCGCGATGTTATTTGCACCTCTCAACATGGATGGCCGAAAGCGAAGCGCCATCTACCACGCAGCACGGCTTTCGATGCTGCACGAGCGGCTAGCCAAGAAGCTCGAACAGGTGGACCATGCAGCCGATCAGGTTGAACAGGCGGCGGCCGATTTGGTTGAGGCCACGCATCAGCCCGCCGTCCTCGCCAGAGGCTGAACCACCGCTCATGTGCTTCGCCCAGGTCGAGCAGCATTTGTTCCCGAATTACCGGGCGTATCCCCTGCCCTATTCCTGGCAACAGCAACCAACCGGAGCACAGAACGCTTTGGATTCGAGTCGAGCCAGACAGCCCTGATTGAGCTGACACTGTTTTGCCCTGCCAGCGGTTTCCACATCGTGGATTCGATAGCGGTCGTCCTGGCACAGCTTTCCTCGGCCAAGGTAACGCCCTCCCCAAGTTGCACCTTGAGAGCGACCGTCGCTTGGTTCGCTCGGCACGTCTGCACTGCCGGGCCGCCGGTTGCTGCGATGCGCTCCAACAGTCGCAGGTCGAATAGCGGCCCCTCTGGCCCGACTGGAACGAGCAGGCACATTTCTGCAAGATCGGACCATGCGACCACGGGCCTGTCGACGAGCGAGTGAGACGACGGCAAGAGGACGAAGAGGCGCTCTTGCCAAAACACCTCGCTGCAACAGGAAGGGACGGCGCCAAAGTCGTGAGTGAACACGAGGTCGAGGTGGCGGCGGCGTATGGCTGACAGCCACCGCCCCGCGGGAACATCCTCGATGCTAAAGCTCACGTCCGGACAGAGGCTGCCGAAGCGAGCGATGATGCCTCTGAGGAATTCTCCTCCCCTCACACAACACAATCCAATCCGGAGCGTCTTTGCGTCCTTGTCTCCGACACGGTCATTGAAAGCGTCCAGCAAGCCTTCGTAGTGAGCTCGCACAACATCGATCCAGGCTCGACCCGGCTCCGTCAAACGAACTCCGCGGACATCGCGTTCGAACAATTGCACTTCCAAGTGTTGTTCGAGCTTGACGATGTTTCGGCTCACGGAGGATTCTCGAACCCTCATCGCCCTTGCCGCCCGCCTCAGGCTGCCATGATCGACCGCTGCAAGGGCGTAGGCCAGTAGCCGCAACGCGTTGCCGTTCGGCGTCATGCCTCGGGCGCTTTGCGGACAGAGATCGTGTCAGTTTCGGCGCAACGCGCTCGAATCTCTTCTTTGGTGCAAAAGGCAGGCAATAGGTTCCCTCCGTGCGCGCGGCTGAAGAAATTCGCCGAGGCACATTCACGAGACGGCATGATCCGTTAGGCTTCGATACAAGCCCGCTTCGTAGACATACTCATGTGGAATGGCCGGGTCCGCCATCTGCGAGACGTACAGGTTAAGATTTTCCCGGCTGTTGCTCGCCGCAAGGCTGCAGAAATTTCCGCTGTTCCAGGTCATGACGCAGTGTTTGAAATGCGTCCCTACAGCGCGCGACATCTCCTCAAGCGTCACCTCGTTGTTGAACATCGTGGTCAGCACCGCGGTCTTCTTTGCCTCGATCTGCTCTAGCTGGAAGTAGCGAGCCTTGAAGCCAAAATCCTTCTGGCACTCGCGGCGCTGATAGTCGCTGTCCTCAACCGCCCGAAATTTCTCGAGGAATACGAAGATGCCTCCTTCCTTGAGATGCTGCGCCACGAACTCAATCTGTTTAGGTCTGTTCGGCGAGTACATTTGAAAGGTGGTATCTTCGAGGATTATATCGAATCCGGAAGCGAATTTGCCCAATCGGGCGTTTGAATTGAGGACGGCCTTGGTCAGCCGATGGAACGGGCCGACAAAGAACTCGGCGTCTGGCGGTTCGCCATATGCCATGAAGCACTTGTAGTTTTCCGCGTTAGGACTGCAGGAGAGGCTGTGGATTTGCCCGCGGGACAACTCCGACAGTGTTCTCGCCATGGTGCCCTCCGCTGTGCCAAGGCTATATAACGACAGCGGGGCACCGCGAATTCGTGCATATCTCAGCACGCCGTGGGCCATCCGACACTCCTCCTCCAGCCGGTAGGGAATGCTGCTGTGATAGTGCTGATCGAAGAAGCCTTGTCGTGCCGCATGCAAGCTGATCAAGTCGCGAATGAGGTTATCGTTCGGAAGAAGCCTGGAATCGACCTCGGGCTTGCGTGTAGGCATTCCGCTTTCGCCGGCTGCCGTCGTCGCGAAAAAGCCCGACAGTTCGTTGATCCGCGGGCCGTGGTCGCATTCGGCCAGAAAGTCGTCGAGTCCTCGCATCGAATTGTGCCTCCCACTACCCGTGTGATCGGTGAGATGCCTCAACTCGACAACGGCACGAAGATTAGCGCCGAGTAATATTCTTGGTGGTCGAGTATCAGCGGAGGCGACGAATAGAATGGCCTTGTAGAAGCGGCTTCCATCGAATTGCGATTTTTTCGCTTGCGCCACATCAACCGACAACTCTGAATTATTTGTGAGTTGTTCAACAACCTATGGTTATGCACAAACAGGAGGATGAGTAGTCTCCGAAGGAGTCGCTTCGATTGGCGGATATTTTTTGCCTCGACCCGACCACATTGCGCCGCTCGCGGCACCGAACCCTTGCTCACCAATATGAGAGCTGGGGGAACATACGCGCAGACTTAATTAAGAGAACGGGTTTAGAGCGGCAAGAAACGAGAATTGCCCACCCCCGGCATATGTTCTTGATGAACTTGAAGGGTGCCGCCCGGCGCGGCGAAGACTTCGTCGACGGTCGCCGGGTTTCTTTCTCGGCCAGGCGGCCCGGTTCGATTATCTACATCCCTGCCGGCAGCGAATGGACTGGTTGGGATGAGGGCGACGCAATCGCCTCCTACCTCCTCGTGTCGATCGCGCAGGAGTTCGCAGACGAGACCTTCCAAGGATTTGCACCCGATTGCCTGACGGGACTGCCCCCGTGGATCGGATTTCGTGACAACACCATAGAAGTGGCGTTGCAGAGAATAGCCGCCGAGCTCAGGTTTCCTGATCCGATAAGCAAGACGATGGTGGAGAGTCAGGTCACGCAATTGTTCGTGCAAATGGTCAGGTTGAACCGAACCGGCCGCAAGCCGGCAAAAGGCGGTCTCTCGACTTTCGATCTCAAGCGCGTCGTGGGAATGATTGAGGCATTCCCAGACGCCAAACCCACGCTGGCCGATCTAGCAAAAGAGCTAGGTATCAGCCGGTTTCATTTCAGCAGGGCGTTCAAGCAGTCGACTGGAATGACGCCGCATGCGTTCATCGCGCAGCGCCGGTTGGTACAGTCCGCGGACATGTTGCGGTCGACGGATTTGTCGGCGACAAAAATCGCGATGGAATGCGGCTTCGCAAGCTCAAGCCACCTCACGACCGCGTTCAAACGCGCCTTTGGCACGAACCCGATAGAGTTTCGGCGCAAGTCCAGGATCTAGCCCGAGCCCCTATTATTTCAGCAAGGAATTGAAAGGCTCGGCATCCCGTTAAATCAGACATCGCCGGAGTGGGCATGACATGCGGTCAATGGATGGGTGGGCCGCCGATGTCACGCGAAGTTCGGTTTCATTATGCCAAAGGAACGCTCCGTGAGCCCCGCGCCTTCATTGGCTTCCTTGCCAGTGCGTTGTCCGCGTCTGTCGGACGAAACGGCTACTACATCGCATGCTCATGGACCCTCGTCGAAGCAGGGTATGGAAGCGCGAGCGTCGCGACGTTGCTCGTGATCGTCAGCGTTGTCGAATTTGTCGCGAGCCCCCTGGCTGGCGCAATGGCGGATCGGTTTGACAGACGACTGCTGAACATCGCAGCGGACGTTAGTCGCTTTGCCGTCATGCTCGCCACAGCCTGCGCGCTTCCCTATCTGGACTTGTTTCCAGCGATCTGGTGTTCAGCGATTCCCTTTGCGCTATGTGACCGAGTTGCACTTACGAGTTCGCAGTCAATGATCCCTCTCGTTGCGGGAGGCGATCTGACAGCTTCATATTCCATTGTCTTCTTCGTCACGCAGTTCGGATGTCTTGCGGCAGCGCTGCTCGTGGGTGCGTTGCCAAACGACCATTCCGCTACCCTGGTGTTCGTCCTCCTTGCCGTATGTTTTCTTGTTTCGGCGGGAAGCTTGTCCTGCATTCGTGGCGGCTCGGCGTCTGGCGAACGCAAAGTCAACGGGCTTGTTCTCAATATTGACGGGCGCCTGGTTCGTCTCTTCGCCGTCTACGCGCTCCTATATGGAGGCGCGGTGTTGGTCAGCGTGATGGGATCTAGCTTCGTTTTCGTAGAACAGAAGGGCACCGCCGCGGACTTCGCTCGCGTCGAGGCAGCCTGGTCGGCGGGTTCTCTGATCGGAGCGGCACTGCTCAGTCGGCTGACAGGAACGATAAGTCCTCATACATTGCACCTCATGGTTTTAGGCTTAACAGCGCTCGCGCTAATGGCGCTGGTACTTCTGCGCGCGCCCTGGACATTGACCATGTTTGCCGCGCTTGGGTTTCTCTACAATCTGGGCCGGGTCAGCGTCGAGGTCACACTGCAGTCGCGTGTACCCGATAAGGCCTTGGGCAGGGCCAAAGGTGCCATGCACAGCCTCGCAGTCGGGCTTGGGTTTGTCATTTTCAGTATCGCAACCGTTTTGGGAGACCAGGCCTTTCCGTCGACGATTTTCCTCGGTTTCGCTGTGGTGCTTCTGTTCGGCGTTTCTGCCTTGAGCATCAACGTCGCTCGGCAAGAGGGGGATCCATGAACGTGCATGAGCTAGCAGGAGCCGCAGGAGCGAAACAGGCCGCACTCAGATCGCTGGCGACACTCTACCCGTGGATGCAACACTACTATTCCCGTCCGATCCGCGACTACGCGGCCAGGCTGTACGAGGCACCAGTTTCGACAGCCATGCCTGAAAGTCGGCAATACGCTCTGGCCAAGCTGCTCGACGCGATCAAAAACGCGGGGAAGCGAAATGGATTGCCGATCGGCGCGGTCGCAGAAATCTGCAGGGAATTTGAAGAGCGTCGCGTTTTGCAGACGGGTCCTCACCTGCTGCTCCTGATGGACCCGGAGGCTTACTACACTCACATCCTTAGCCTCGTGGGCCTCGCGGCGCATGGCTGCTCTACCTACCTGTCCTATGCCGTTTCCACGGTGAGCCTCGTTGAAAGGGCTCGCAAGGGCCCGGGCTGGCTCACAATTGATCAGACGCCGATCAACGTCTTCGGCCTCACTCGAAGCCGCATGATCGGGTACAGCCTTCTGACTGGGCCTGGAGCCTATCGGTTCGAACTCGTGCCTGCGGAACAAGGCGCTGAGCCAGCCGCGCTTGCGGTACTTCACAATCTTCTGCCGAAGGGCCAATTCGAACGGCCAGCACATGCCATAAAGGAAGCCAATTGCAGCCTGTGGCCGAAGCTGTTTGGAAGCCGCTTTACGTTCTTGCAGATTGACGACGAGGATATTGCCGACCTGGTGGCGGACCATCTGTCGGAAAAGAACTCCTGGCTGCGTACGAGGCTGCTGGAAGACCCAAGGCTCGCGTTGAATATGCTTGCAGAGATCGACAGGCTTGCAGACGGCCCCTGGAGTGGCTGGCTCGCGCGCGGTACCGACTTCTTCTGGTTCTATCAAAACGGCAGGCGCCTGCCACTGCGGCTGGTCGCTGGCGAACTCGTCAATCCGGCAACAGGGTTGAAGATGGTTCGCTTCGAGGCTTCCGAAATCATCGAGCGGTTGGCCGACCGCAGTCTAATTCCGAATCTCCTCCTCATGTTTCTGGTCGTGTCGGTCCTGCCGGGCGTCCGCGCGCTCGGAGGCAGTCATCAGCCGGTCTACTACCCCCTCATGCGCTATGTGGTCTGCCGCGCACTCGAGGCTGGAGATGTGGATGCCGATCTGCGGGAGGCTCTCGTGGCCGATGATCTACCTGGCGCTTGGGGACACCGAGTAATTGAGTGCGATGACGATCTCTTGGACATTTTTCGAAACGGAGACATGGCCGTGTCCAGCGATATCATGGACCGGCTCGGAAAAATTCCCTTCGCAAAAGCCTGTGGAAGTATGACCAGTTTCGTTTCGGACGCGTCGTGGCAAGAGCTTAGCAGACAGTTGGGCGAGCAGGCGATCTCCCCCACTGATGCGGAATGGGCCTTTTCCTGAGCAAAAGCAGTACGCGCAGGACATCACGCTCAGTCCAGCGTCTCCATCGGGGCCACACGCAGTCGGAGCGAATCACTTCAGACCGGCAGCCCGAGTTGCTTCCGCAGGCTTTTGTCGAAAGCCGATGGGGGCACGAAACGGCGTAGGAAACTGACCTGGCGCGCCATCTTTCCCGCTGCGAGCGCAGCTTCGGCGTAGGATCGGTTGCGGCCGCCAGAACCATCTTGGCGACCACTTCGGGCAAGTCGCCTTTTTCCATCGCTTTCCGAACGGCGACATCATGCCTGCGCGGGCGGCGTATCGGATGTCGAAGTCAGTCCCCGAGGGCCCAAGCAAGCGATAACGAATGTTTTTGACGGTCCTCAACGTCACACCCGAAGTCACTATTGCGAAACTGCGCAAGGCGCATATTGTTTGGCATAGTCGGGGTCGTAATCGGCAGTCCAAGAACATGGGCCGTGGACGCGGTGCTAAGTTAGGTGGTTTGGTCGAGGATTTGGTCGAACTTCAATAGAACCGTCCGGGGGTAGAGCCATGCAGGCAAAGGGCCATGAGTGATGCGGCCATGGGGCAAGGCCGGCGTGAGCCAGCCGACGGCGATATTGTCCGCGAGCAAGCCGTCCTCTTTCGCCTCACGGACCGACTTTACCGAGCCAATGGCCTTGGCGAGATCTACGATGCAGCACTTGATGCCATATGCGACGCGCTCGGTTCGTCGCGCGCCTCGATCCTGAGATTTGACAGCCACGGCGTCATGAGCTTCGTCGCGTGGCGCTCACTCTCTGAAGAATACCGCGAGGCAGTTAACGGCCACACGCCATGGACGCGCGGGGAGCACAATCTG
>NZ_RZOI01000157.1:0-9861 GCF_004022645.1 Mesorhizobium sp. M4A.F.Ca.ET.020.02.1.1
ACGTGCTGATCTTCATGATGGAGTCGGTGCCGTCAAAATACATCTAGACGTTTGGCGGCAAGTACCCGGTCACGCCGAACATCAAGAGCTATGCCGCGGACTCCATACGCTTCGACAACATCTACGCGCATGCCCCTTCCACGCATTACTCGCTATTTTCTCTGTTTACCTCGATGTACAACGACATCTCATACTACGGCATGACGATGCAGCATCCGTATCTGCCGCTGGATTCGATCTCCAACACGCTCTCCGCGCACAGCTTTCGCACCGGCTTCTTCTGGAGCGCGGATTCCCGGTTCCAGCGCGTCGACGAATTCCTGCTCAACAAGGGGCTTGATACGATCCAGGATTATCGCGGGCAGAAATGCGCCACTCCCACCTTCAAGCTCAGTTCCGAGCAGTGGAAGAACATGGATTACAACAGTGATCTGTGCACGGCGCAGTCGACCATCGACTGGATGAACAAGGACGAGGGGAATCCTTTCTTCGCCATCATGTTCACGGCGATGACCCATTATCCTTACATCACCGACAGCCCGATGTTCTCGAAGATGGCGCCTTCCTCCCACACCGGGCTGGTCCACTACTCGGACGACGAAAAATTCAATGCCTACCTCAATGCCCTCAAGGTCGGCGATACGGCGCTTGGCGAAATCCTCGAGTCGCTGAAGCAGTCGGGCAAGCTCGATTCGACTTTGGTCGTGATCCTTGGCGATCATGGCGAGGCGTTCGGAGAGCATGACGACTATGTCCATGCCAGCGCGATCTATGAGGAGAACGTCCACATCCCGCTGATCATGATCAACAAGCATCTCTTCCATGATCAGGTCGTGCATTCCGTCGGCGGCATCGTCGACATCGCCCCGACCATCCTCGACATACTCGGTCTTCCGCTGCCCAAGCAGTGGCAGGGGCGCAGCCTGTTCAGCGAGCAGCGGCCGAACAAGACCTTCTTCTTCAATCCCTGGGCTGGCTTCCTGTTCGGCTACCGCGAGGACGACCGCAAGGTCGTCTTCAACGCGACCACCGGCAAGGTCGAGCAGTATGACCTCAAGGCCGATCCCGACGAGCGGACAAATCTCTTCAACGACAAAAGCGACCGCAACGCGCTGCTGCAGCCGATCGCCGGATGGGTGCAGTCGCAGCGGCGGCGCGTCGCCGATCTGGTCGCTGCCGAGGCCAAAAACACCGCGCGCTGCACCGTCACCAACCTGGAGATCGACGCCACCGGCACGGAGTTCGAAGGACCGCCGCGCCTGGATGTCCTGGTGGATGGCAAGCCCGTCGCCCAGATCAACGTGTCGGGCGTGCAAAGCAAGGCCGTAACGCCCGACGAGATCGGCGCCGAGCTGCAGGCGGCTTCGGCGGATGCAAAACCGTTCCGTGTCGACCTCAGCGCCGTGGCCAGCCCGCATTTGATCGAGCTTCGTTTTGCCAATGACCTGTGGGCTGGGCAGGGCAAGCCAGGCGATCGCAACCTGTTCATCAAGAGCGTCAAGGTGAACGGCCAGCTGGTGCCGAACAGCAGGCTACACATCGACAACCGGGCCACCGGCTACACCGATGGCAGCGGCACCAGCATGTACAACAACGGATCGCTGTGGGTGAACGGCCCGTTTGTCGACGGATGCGTGTAGGGGGCGTTGGGCGGGGCGCCCCTCGATGCCCGGACGATCGTTCGCATTCTAATAATATCCGGCACGGCGGTTAAAGACGGTGCTCACCACGCCGTTTGCCTGAATTTTAATCAGCCCCCTCTAATATTTCCGGAGCAGCGAGACAGGCAGTCGGCATTCGGACCACTGTTCGCGACACAGATCTTTCGCCGGGGGGCGCGAGCCGAGGGCGAGAGGCTGGCGCAGGCCTTGCGCCTTGCCTCTTGCCCTCGGCCGCCATTGCCTGCGGTACCAGTCGACGAACTTCCGCAGCCCGTCCTCGACCTCGCAACCGCGGCAGGTTCTAGCGTCGCGCTGCCGCGCCTGGGCCTTGGTGGGATATTGCTGGCGCAAGTTCCATGAGAGTCCGGTCAAATCATGACGCCAGGCGATACCAGCCGTCGCTGTCGCTTTCATCCGGCCGCGGCCGCGCGACATAAGCCGACACCCCGTTCGCCTCGTGATAGACGCGCGCCAGCAATTCCGCCAGCACACCGGACGTCACCATCTGCACCCCAGCGATAAGCAGGAAGAAACCGGTGAACAGCATCGGGCGCGTGCCGATGTCCTGGCCGAGCAACAGTTTCAGGCACAGGAGATAGGCAAGCACCAGCGAGCCCACCGCGCCGAGCACGATGCCGATGCCGCCGAAGAAATGTCCGGGCCGCGTGCGGTAGCGCATGAAGAAATACATGAACACCAGGTCGAGCACGACCCTGAAGGTGCGCGAGATGCCGTATTTGGACTGGCCGTGGATGCGCGGATGATGGGTCACCACTTCCTGTGCGATGCGCCGCGGCGTCGTCACCGTCGCCAGCCAGGCCGGGATGAAGCGGTGCATCTCGCCATAGAGCCTGACGCTGCGGATGACGCTGCCGCGGAAGATCTTCAGGCTGCATCCATAATCCTTCAGCCGCACGCCGGTGACGCGCGCGATCAACCTGTTGGCGATGCGCGAGGGCAGCCGGCGCATCAGAAAGCCCTCCTGGCGGTCCTTGCGCCAGCCGGCGACGAGGTCGAGGTCCTCGTTGAGCAGGCGGTAGACCATTCGCGGTATGTCGAACGGGTCGTTCTGCAGGTCGCCATCGAGGGTGGCGATGACATCGCCGCGCGCAGCGTCGAGTCCTGCCTGCATGGCGGCGGTCTGCTTGTAGTTGCGTACCAGCTCGACCGCGTGCACGTGCGGCCCGTATTCAGCGGCGAGCCGCCGGATCTCAGCCGGCGTCGCGTCCGTGCTGCCGTCGTCGACGAGCACCACTTCCCACGGCTGGCTGTAGCCTTCCATCGCCTGATGGATGCGGGCGAGCAGGGGCTCGACATTGTCGGCCTCGTTGTACATCGGAATGACAATCGAGAGCTTATGCTCGGGCATGACCGCGCCGTCGGGCAAACCCGATGCAGGGATGGGCAGCAGGTTCATAGCGAGGGCTTCCTTGCAGCTTCCGCGGCCGGATCTTCCGGTAGCGTTGATTTCGAGGGGAACAGCCAGGCGATGGCGCCGGTGGCGATGGCCGAGCCGAAGATGAACAGATGCAGGGCGAGCGCCGCCTGCAGGCCGCTTTTCAAGGCGATGCCGGAGGTGAGCAATGCCGCCGCCGCGCCCGCCTCATAGGTGCCGAAGCCGGCGACGCCCTGCACCGGCAAGATAGCCGCGCCCTCGGCGCCGACCACGCCCGGAAAGGCGGTCGTGAAGGATGTCCCCAGCATCAGCGCCAGCAGCCATGCCTGCACCGAAAGCTTCAGCGCCCAGTTGGCGACCGTCCACCACCAGCCGTAGCGGGAGCGTCCCGTCGCCTCGGTGAAGATGTCGCGAATACGGCCGAGCTTGGCCACCACCCGGCCGCGCCCCGCCCAGTCGTGCGGCGCGCGCGCCCAGCGGGGCAGGTACCAGGCGACGACCATCAGCGCCGCGATCCCCGCAGCCCGCAGCGCTGGATGCAGCCCTGGCCACACCAGGCACGCGAGGATGCCGACGACGAAGGCGTCCTGCAGCCGGAACCATAGCAGCGAGGCGCTGGCGCGCATGATCGGGATGCCGAAAACCTGGCGCAAAAGCAGCGGAAAGGCCGTCTCGCCGCCGCGGAAGGGCACGACATTGATCATCGCGTTGTGGATCAGGATGACGCGCAGGCAGGCGCCGAAACGGCCGTTCACCTCGCCGCGGAATTCGTCGCAGACACGCAGCGCGCGCAGCACGTAGGTGACGAACAAGGCAACGGCCACGGCCACGAAGGCGGCGGGCGTGACGCGGTCGAAGGCGTCGCCCACCATCTTCCAGCGCGCGTCGCTGGCAAGCCAGGCCAGCAGCGCCAGGGTAACGACTATCGAGACTGCTCGTTTCAACCAATTCTCCGCAGGCTTCCGCCACCGCGTTCCGGTGGGCATCGGATGATGTCCGCTATTCCCGGCATCGGCCGGGGATCGGATCCATTGCCGGTTGTCGGCGGCCCGTAGGCCCAAAGCCCAAAGGCCGCGGCTCCTTCGATGCGGCTGCTCCTATAGACTAGCAGCCTGTTGGAATCCACAAGCTTGGTTCCGGCCCGTCGAGAAGGTGTGTTCGATCCGTTCGACAACGCCGATTGACACCGCTCTGCGCGTGGCGGTTAATAGCGGGCGGGGGCGGCAACTGCGATGCCTTGGGGAAGGCTTGGAGTGCGTGTTGGCGCTGGATCGGGGAGGCGACCACCAACATGCGACCGCGCACCATACCGACTGCTCAAAACGCATTGCCATATCAAGCGGAAAGTCGGGCGCGGCACCGTCCATTTGCGAGGCGCGCCTGGCTGATGGCTCTCATTGCGTGTGGCGAGCTTGCCGCTGCCGTGAATATGGCAGCCGCCAAGGATCGTGCCCCCGCCCAGGCCGTTCCAACGGCGTTCGAGATGCAGCTCTACTACGCGGATCGCACGTGGAACTGGGCGGATGGAGCCGCCTATTTCGCGCAGGACAGGCGCCTGCGCGCCTGGACGGCGAAACCGGATTCCACCTCCATCGCTGAAGGCAGATGGCTGCTGACCAATGACGGCAAGATGTGCATGGAGCTTGTCTGGCGGTCCAAGACCTATGCCGCGACGCCGATCCGCACCTGCTTCAGCCATCGCATCCATAACGGCAATGTCGAGCAGCGCATGGAGCCCGGTGGCGGGTGGTACAGCTTCAAGCACGCTTCTGGCAATGCCGCCGACGAGCATCGGAAGTTCCAGGAAGGCGACGCCAAGAGCATTGAGTTCGATACGGCCCGCAAGCTGGTGGAGTCCAAGAGCTGAAGCGCCTGCGCTGAAACGGATCCGGTCGAACAAAGAAATAGGGCGGTCCAGCATTTCATGAAACGCTGAACCGCCCGAAGCAATTCCAGGAAGGTGCGTAGTGGTTGCCTGGAACTGCGTAGAACAATATTTCGAGCGGGTCGGCAATTCAAAAAGCCGAACCGCCCCGGCAATCAGGTCTGGCCGCCGCCGGCGGATCAGACAAGAAGAGGCCCGCTGAGAGAGCCCTCAACCCAACTCAGCGAGCCCGCGCCCCGACACATTACTCACTGGGACGACTGTCAGCCTTGCGGGCTGGCGTTGTTTGCCGGTGTTCGTGCCGCGCGGCGCGCGTCTGGCGCGCGACGTGGCCGTGACAGCCGGGACAGGAATTGCCGGCGCCGGCGTTGCCGAACCCAGCCCGAAGAAGGGTGCGGCCGTCCTGACGATGGTGTCGATGTCGGAGAGCTCCGCCGCGAAGCCCAACTGCTCGCGCGCCAGGCTCGGATCGGCATAGAGCTCGGCCGGGTCGCCAGGACGCCGTGCCCGATGGACGACTGGAACTGGTCGCGCCGTCATGCGGCCGACCGCGTCCAGGATCTCATTGATGGATACGCCTCGGCCGGTGCCGAGATTGACCGAAAGGTTGTCGCCGCCGGCTTCCAGATGCATCAGGGCCTTGAGGTGCGCGCGGGCAAGGTCGCTGACATGGATGTAGTCGCGCACGCAGGTGCCGTCGGCCGTGTCGTAGTCGGTGCCGAAAACCTCGATCGCGTCGATCATACCGGACGCCGCCATCAATACTCTGGGTATGAGGTGCGTTTCAGGCGTATGCCATTCGCCAAGCTCGCCCTCGGGATCGGCGCCACACGCGTTGAAGTAGCGCAGGATCGCGTATTTCATGCCATAGGCCGCGGCATAATCCTTGATGATCTGCTCGCCCATCAGCTTGGTGCGTCCATAGGGGCTGATCGGGTTCTGCGGCGAGGTCTCGCGCACCGGCAGGGTCTCGGGCACGCCGTAGGTCGCGCAGCTCGAGGAAAAGATGATGTTGTCGATGCCATGCGTCCGCGCCACATCGAGCACGCAGATCGTTCCCGCCACGTTGGTCGAATAATAGTCGGCCGGCTCGCCGACCGACTCGCCGACATAGGCGAGTGCTGCGAAGTGGATGATCGCCTGTGGCCGACGGGTGGTGATCACCCGATCGAGCGCCCGGCGATCGCGGATATCGCCGACAACCAGCGGACCCCAGCAGACGGATTCCTCGTTGCCGCGGCTCAGATTGTCGTAGACCACCGGCAGGTAACCGGCTGCCGAGAGCAGCTTGCAGGTGTGGCTGCCGATGAAGCCGGCGCCACCGGTTACGAGGACGGGGCGACGAGTCATGACACGGCAGCCTCCCTGGCCCACCTGTGGCTGCTGCGCGCGGCAGCGAACCGGCGGCCGCCGAGCAGTGCGTCGAAATACGCCGTGGTGTGGGCGAGGCCTTCGCTCAAGGCGACCTTCGGCTCCCAGCCGAGATGCTGCCTGGCGAAGGAAATATCGGGCTTGCGCTGCTTCGGATCGTCGACCGGAAGCGGCCGGTGCACGATGCGCGAGCGGGAGTTCGTGTAACCGACGACCAGCTCCGCCAGCTCCATGATGGTGAACTCGACGGGGTTGCCGAGATTGACCGGGTGCGCTGCCGCCGCCTGGGCGTTCATCAGCCGGATGAAGCCTTCGATGAGGTCGTCCACGAAGCAGAATGAGCGCGTCTGCGTGCCGCTGCCGTAGACGGTAATGTCCTCGCCGCGCAGCGCCTGGACGATGAAGTTCGACACCACGCGGCCGTCGTCGGGCTGCATGCGCGGGCCATAGGTGTTGAAGATGCGGGCGACACGGACGTCGATGCCGTATGTCCGCGAATAGTCGTAGAACAGCGTCTCGGCCGAGCGCTTGCCCTCGTCATAGCAGGAGCGCGGGCCATGCGTGTTGACGTTGCCGAAATAGCTCTCGGGCTGCGGATGCACCAGCGGGTCGCCGTAGATCTCGGAGGTCGAAGCCTGGAAGATCTTGGCCTTGTGGCGACGGGCGAGCTCCAGAAGGTTGATCGACCCCAGCACGCTCGTCTTGAACGTATGGATCGGATCGGCTTGGTAATGCGGCGGGGAGGCGGGGCAGGCGAGGTTGTAGATCTCGTCGACCGCAAGGTCCATCGGCAGCACATCGACGATGTCGTGCTTGATGCAGGTGAAGAACGGGTCGCGATGCATGCCGTTGAGGTTGTAGCGCTTCCCGGTGTGGAAGTTGTCGAGGACGACGACCTCGTATCCGTCCAGCAGCAGTCTTTCGCACAAATGCGAACCCAGGAACCCCGCGCCACCGGCGACCAGCGCACGGCCACGATCGGCATTGGCGCCCTTGCGGCCAGCCCCCGGGCCAAGTTTCACGACCTTCATAATCCTGCTCATGACTCCCCCTTACGCGGCACGCACACCACCACCCCGGTCGGGCAAGGCTCGACCAAGTCCTGAAACCGTGGCGAACCCCGGCGTCAGCCAAAGGTGCCATCACCCATGATGTGCGTAAAAACGTCTGAGTTTGCGGGAGCTGTACTGTACGGCTTATTGGTTGCCGCTCAGCCTGCTATGCCCCGTGAATCGCGATCACGCGTCTGGTTGCCACCATCGCCGATCTTGCTCGCCCAAATTGCACACCCAACGCATATAAAAATATACCTGTGGGGATAGTAGTCAACTAAATTAGCTGTTTGTTAACCTCACTCGTTCGCGATTGGTTAATCATGAGCCGCGCGGATCGGCTTTTTCCGCCGGCCTGGAATGGCGAGGCCGTAGCGGTCGCAGGCAGCGGCGAAGCAGGCACTCCAGTCGGTGGGAAAGCTTTGTGGCCAACGGCACTGGCGGGCTTGAAGGTGTCGGATGATCGAGCCGGCAAGTGCATCGCAAGTCTATCTTTCGACGCGCTGCGGATGTCCTTGGATAAGCTTGGGAAATACAGATGTGGTTAGCCGGACCACAAACAGTCTCGGCGAAAACTGGCGCAATTGCTGGCAGTCCTGCGCGGGTCGCCGTGGGGGCGAGCCGGGAACCGTCGCCCGCCTGCAGGGCAGGTTGAGGCGGTGCTGCTCGGTGCCGGCGGCCGGCCGGGTTTCACCCGGCTCGCAGTGGCGTTTCCACTCTGGGGTGCAATGGGCGAGCCGGGCGTCGCCCGACGAAAAACCGCCTGCGGGGATAACATCCGAGGACGTCCGGGCAGGCATTCGAGCCACCTGCGCTATTGGGAGGAAGGGGGCTCACCAATGGACGACAAGGCCCGCGAACGGCGGGCCTTGTCGATCATGTCGAAACCTTTGCCACCGGCGGCCTACTCCCCGCCCATCTCCTTCTTGAACTGCTCGAAATCGACCTGCATGCCGTTGAAGATGGTGCTCCAGTGGCGGGTGATCGCGGCCATCGCCACCGCTTCCTGGATCTCCTCGTCGGTAGCGCCGGCGCGCTTGGCGTCCTGCGTGTCCGACCAGATGCAGTAGTTGCACGGAATCTGTGCCGCGACCGCCAGCGAGATCAGCGACTTCACCTTCGGCGGCAGCGCCGTCTTGTCGCTGAGCTCAATGGCCTTGACCTCGGCCCAGGCGCCGGGCAGACCGGCCTTCGGGAACTGCTTCACGAAGCTCGGCACGCCGCCCATGGTTGACTGGATGTCCTTGATGGCGGCGTCGTAGTCGTCGGCCTGGGCAGGCGCCGAGGCCAAGGTCAGGGTCAAGACGCAAGCGGCCGCGAGCATTGATGCGGACGCCAGGCGAAGGGTGGAATTTGAAAGCGTGCGATGGGTCGACATTGTTTCTCCTCTGGTATTTGATAGCCTTACGATGTAAGGTATGGCCGAAAATGAACCTTACAGTGTAAGTTGTCAAGCGCCGCCATGGACTCATCGAGCAAAAGAAAGCGAACACGCGGCCGGTTGTCCCGCGAGATGATCGAGGACGCCGCCTTCGAGGTGATCGAGCGGGAAGGGCTTTCCGGTTTCTCGATGCGCAAGCTGGCCGCCGCGCTCGGCTGCGAGGCGATGAGCATCTACCATCACTTCCCCTCGCAGGCGCATCTTTACGAGACGCTTGTCGATCGGCAGATGAGCGCGCTGGTGGTCCCCGATGAAAGCCTGCCCTGGCGTGAGCGGGTCCGCGTCGGTATGCAGGAGTTCCGCCGTGTCGCGACCGAACACCCGGCCTTCGCGCCGTTCATCGTCGTTTACCGCATGAACTCGCCGCCATGTCTGGCCAAGCTGAACAGCATCATCGGCGTATTCGAGGCGGGCGGATTCGGTCCCGAGCTTAGCGCCCGGCTGTTTCGCGCCGCTGGCTACTATCTGATGGGGGCGATCCTCGATGAGACCGCGGGCTACGCCAAAGGCCCGTCGGCGGTCACCACCGTCAGCAACGAAGAGCTTGCCCGTGATTTTCCCAGCGTCGTGGCGGCCGGGGCCTATTTCGGCACCGCCGGTTTCGACAAGACCTTCGATCTCGGCCTGGAGATGCTGCTGGACGAAATGGAGCGGATTCGCGATGGTGCCCGGGCCGCGACCGCAAAAGGTGGAAGCGCTCGCGGCCACGGGAATTAGCTAGCCAAGGCCTTCGATGCGCTTCCTTTTCGTTCTTGTCCTCCTCGCCGGCGTCGCCATCGGCGTCCTCTATCCCTGGGCGATGAGCAATTTCTCCGGCCACGAGATCGGCACCTGGCGGGTGTATGAGCAGGGCCGCTTCCGGCCGGTGACGGTGCCGCTCGCCGCGCGCGACGCGCCGCTGAGGGTGTTGGTCGACCTCACGGCGCGGGCCGAGCGCATCGTCTCGCAACAGCGCACCGTGCTGACGCTGACCGCCGCCACCGGCGGCCGCACCGCGCTCGCCTCGACGCTCCAGTTCAGTCATTCCGACAATCCGCGCCAGGCAAGCCCGCAAC